>NZ_JBSFJX010000082.1:0-40401 GCF_053598275.1 Streptomyces sp. NPDC001156
CACCCGAACAGCCTGGAGACACCGAGCCGTTCAGACCAGCATCCGAACGGTGCGTCACATCACAACAGGGCAAAGGTTCTCTGATGCGGCACTAGATCAGAGGCGAGTCGGCCGCATCGACCTCATCCAGGCCCTCCATGCCAACCCGCTCCAAGAGCACGCTCAGGTGGTGCAGGCTGTACGCCCTCCCGAGCGTCTCGCCGTCCACCCGGACACGCCGACCACCTGTCTAGTCGGGCGGGGACACGATCACGCGACGTTCGGCCATGCCATCAGCGTCACTCGTCCCGTGCTGGCGCGCATGCGGAGGGCCCGTCTGCGGCACGTGGCCCGCCTCGCCCGATGAGGGTGCGGGCGAGGCGGGCCGCCTGAGGGATCCGACAGATATCAAGTTCAAGCAACGACGCTCACGGTGACACGCGAAGCGCGCCTGGCGAGGTAGCTGCGGCTGCGCCGACCCCGTTTCGGGTGATGTGCTTGTCGGCTGGTCAGGCGAACCGCCAGCCGGACAGCCGGCTGTCCTCGCCGACCTCGGCAGTCAGCCGCCCGCCCGGCAGATCACGGACCCGCACACCGAGGGCATCAGCGATCTCCGCCGCCGGGTAGCACTCCACCTTGGCGCACTCACCCGGTGGCGCAACCGCGGCGATCTCGATCTGGTCTCCGAATGGCAGCAAGAGACGGACGAGTACGCGCTCAGTGGTCATAAGCGCCACTCCTCTCGGTAGTTGCGGTGGTGGGCGTCTCCCAGATAACGACGGACCCAGCACAGTGGCCCGCGGCCACCTTCAGGATGCCGGAGTTGATCCGCATCACGGTCTTCATCGGGTCGAACGAGGTGAGCCTGAAGCCGACGCGCTCGGCAGCCTCAGGTCAGGTCGGCGATCGGTCGAACCTGGCTTCCGTGCCGTGACTGGTTCCGGCAGCAGGGCGGAGACGGACGCTCCCGTCATCCCGAGCACCCCGCCAGAGCGAGCCGCGGGAGCAGGACGTGGTCTCAGTTTTGGTCTCATTCGTCAGCGGCCGGAGCCGTTCACCGGCGTACGCGCTAATGCCGCCGCCCTCATACACGGGCCCGAGGTACTCGAACCCCTGTACACCGCCCTCGGCACTCGCTTTCACCTGCAGCAGCAGCCCAAGGACCGGGCCACGCTGGAAGCCGCCCTGCGGGAGACCGGACTGCCGGTGGATCTGGCCGACATCGGTGCCACGGACCGTTACGACGACGAGCTGCGGGCGTCCCATCGCCGAGGAATCACCCTGGTCGGCCAGGACGTCGGCAGCCCGATCATCAGCGTCCCCGGTCCGGACGCGGGCAGCGACCCCATCGCCTTCTTCGGCCCTGTCGTGACCCCAGCCCCCAAGGGGGAGGACGCCGCCCGGCTCTGGGACGGCGTGCTCGCCGTCGCCTCCACGCCGGGTTTCTACGAGATCAAGCGCACGCGCACCAGCGGGCCCGATTTCAGCTGAGCCACAGGCACACGAGTAGGGCTGATCGACGCCCACACCTTCCGGGCGGCAGCCCCTGACCCGCCTCAACTCACTAGGTGTCGTGCAGCAGGGCGTCGAAGTCGCGGACGATACCGGGCGGTGTTGTCGAGGGTGGAGGTGCGGCGGAAGGCGCGGGTGCGCTCGACGACGCGCCCGGACCGCAGCCGCATCCCGTCGTAGACGGCGGGGTGGCAGGGCGAACGCGGAGTCGGTGCGGCCGGGGGTCACCGGTCAGGCGCGTGTGCGCCTTGCAGACGGGACACCAGTCCACGCGCACGGCGGCCAGAGCGACGGTGACGGTGCGCGGCGCCGGCTGGACCACAGCGGTTCTCCCCCGAAGGCCGTTCATGCCGCTGGGGGGACGGGGATGTCTTGCTCGGTCCAGATGCATTTGCCGTCGCGGAGGTAGCGGGCGCCCCAGCGTCTGGAGAGGGCGGCGACGAGTTGCAGGCCGCGGCCGCCCTCGTCGGTGTAGGCGGCGTGGCGGATGCGCGGGGTGCTGAGGCTGCCGTCATAGACCTCGCAGGTCAGGGAGCGGCTGCGCAGCAGGCGCAGCCGGATGGGGCCCTTGGCGTGCCGGATCACGTTGCCGATCAGCTCGCTGGCCAGCAGCTCGGTGGTGATCGCGAGATCGTCCAGTCCCCAGGCGGCCAGTTGCTCGCGGACGAATTCGCGGGCCTGTCCGGCCGCGCGGGGATCGTCCGGGAGGATGCAGGAGGCGACATCACCGACGTCGACGGCACGAGTGTGGGCGATCAGCAGCGCTGCGTCGTCGTTCGTCTGGCCATGGTCGGGCAGCAGGGCCGAGACAACCGTGTCGCACAGGTCGTCGAGGTGCTGGACGTCGTCGACCTCGTCTCGCACCGTGAAGGTGGGCATCGCATGCTGGGCAAGGATCTGTTGCAGTCGGGCCAGTCCTTGGTCGACGTCCTGGGTGGCGGATTCGACGAGCCCGTCGGTGCACAGGACCAGCAGGCTCTCCTCGGGCAGAAGCAGTTGGTGCGTTTCGAACGGTGGCTCGGCGGCCCCGAGCGGCGGGTCGGCGGCCAGGTCGAGCCTGTGGACGGTGCCATCGGGATGGACGATGACCGGCGGGAGATGACCCGCCAGGGAGAACGAGCACATCCGGGTGATCGGGTCGAACACGGCGTACAGGCAGGTGGCGTAGCAGTCCTCGCCCAGGTCGCTGACCAGGTCATTGAGGTGGCTGAGTAGCTCGGCAGGGGGTATGTCCAGGTCGGCGAGGGTACGCACCGCGGTACGCAACTGGCCCATGGTGGCCGCTTGGGGAATGCCGTGTCCCATCACGTCGCCGATCACCATGGCGACCCTGTCCGCGGACAGCGGGATCACGTCGTACCAGTCGCCACCGACGTGCTCGCCCCGGCCCGCGGGCAGGTAGCGTGCGGCTGCGCAGGCGGCAGGCAGGCACGGCAGCGTCCGGGGAAGCAAACCACGCTGCAGCTCCTGTGCCCGGGCGTGCTCCACGTCGTACAACCGGGCCCGCTCCAGCGACTGGCCGGCCAGACCGCTCACCGCGGTCAGCAGCGTGCGCTCCTCGTCGCTGAAGGAACGCGGCTGGGCGAAAGACACCAAACACATGCCGATGGAGTGCCCGGAGGCGATCATGGGCAGGAACGCCCACGCGTTCTTCTGGGCCGGTGACGGAATATGCATCAGCGCTGGATAGCGCTGGCGATACTCTGCGGCTGATTCGATGAACCGGGGAGTACGCGTTCCCAGCACGTCGGTGGCCACGGGGTAGTCGGCTATCGGGATCCCGTCGAGCAGACTGAGGAATTCCTGTGTGTATCCGGCGGAGCCGACCACACGCTGTCGGCCGCCTTCGAAGACCCAGAATATGAGCCCGTCGGCGCCAAATGGCGGCAGGACGTGCGCCGCGACGGCCTGTACGACTTCCTGAGAGGTCAGGGCCTCGGCGAGTGCCGAGGTCAGCTTGCCCATTCGGACCGTCTGCTCAGAGCCGGCCGCCGAACCACGGACGGGCAGCCTGCCAGGCAGGTCCTCCAGGCACGCTGCGGCCCATCCCGCCACCGAATGCAGAAAGGATCGCTGCACCTCATCCGGCTCGCCCGCCCCTGCCATGATCACGGACAGCACACCTATCGGGCCATCGGCACCGGGAAGGGGCACCGCTGCCGTGCCGACTCCCCCGATGCCCAGGCTGTCCCCGCCCACCCAGGCATAGTCACCGCGCCGCAGGGCGCGTGCGGGCGCCACGTCCTGCTCGTCGGAGAGATCCGCCCACGCCTCGGTGCTCCCCGCGGCCAACCCGCTGGCCGCAACCAGGTGCAGCCGGCGAGCAGCAGGATCGCACCAGTGCAGGAACGCGCCCCGGCCGTCCAGGCACTCCGTGGCCTTGAGAGCCAGCGTCAACGTCTCCGCGCCTCGCAACGCTTTGTACGAGGCGGCCGGAATGCCCGGTCCTGACTGCTGGGGGTGACTCCCGGCTTTGGCTGTCGCAGGTGCCAACTCGACTCCTACTCACTCCTGGGTCACGGATCTGCACGTCGGCGACGGCAGCCCCACAAATCAGGCAAGCACACCTAAACACTACCTTGGTGCCGGTCCACATTCGTGCGGGTGCGTTTCCCCTTGAGTGACCTCACGGTTGGTGATCACGCTACGGTGGCGAAGTTCTGCCCCAGTGAGAATCCGAGGGCAGTCCAGTAAGAAGGGGGCGGGAGCCAGTGGTGGAGGTGGCCGCGCAGGAGCCCGGCGAGTGGACGCACAGCGTGGGGGGCATGCCTGCGCTGCTGGGTCTACAGGAGGCGACGCAACTGTTCGGTCCGTCCAGCCAGCAGAACCTGTCGGCGGTGGTGCGGCAGGGCCGGTTCGCGCCGGCGGACTACCACCTGTCGGGTTCGCCGCTGCGGTCGCTGGACACCCTCATCGAGGCCGGACCGGAAATGCGGGCGAAGTCCCGCACTGTGATGTGGGCAGTCGTGCCATATGTCGAGGCGGCGCCGCGGCAGCGCCGCTACACCGGCCCCGGCTCTGTGATCGTGCCGCGCGGGCGCGCCGCGAGAGCCGTCTGACCTGCGGAAAGTAGCTGGACACACCCCCAGGTCGGCTTGAATAGGAGCAGCGGTCTGGAGCGGGCCGGTGTTCTTCGTCTTGGAGGAACAATGCACGCCACCGCAGCCACGGCCCGGTCGTCGACCGCCGGGCGCGGGTTTCGAGCAAGCACGCTGGTTGATCCGTCAGACCGTTCATGAAAGATGTGCCACCCCATTGGATCGGTGCCGGCACATCCGGGGTCTCGTGCCCGTCCATCAGCAGCAAGTGCTCGACCTGGACGACGGAATCCATCCCGTCCAGCTGCCCGCCATCTCCCCCGGCCAGTCCATCCAGGAGCAGGTCTAGGCGTTCCAAGCCCTCAACCCGTGGGTGTTGCGGCACCTGGGGGCGCTGGCCGCCGACTGCGTCGCCAAGGGCTTCAAACGCGTCGGAAGCCGGATGCTCTTCGAGCTCCTGCGCTGGCGCTCACGGTGCCGCTACCTTGGCCACGCCGACCATGGCATCCCGGGTCACCAGTGGGACGAGCTCCTCCTCGGTCAGCTGCTCGGTGCCGGCTGGTCGTTCGGGCAGTACCAGCCAGCGCGTCTCGCTGGTGGAGTCGCGGACGGTGATCTGTACGTCTTCGTCGAGTTCGAGGCCCATCTCGGACAGCAGCGTGCGGGGCTCCTTGACCACGCGTGCTCGGTAGGCGGGGTCCTTGTACCAGGTCGGGGGCAGACCGAGCACAGACCAGGGGTAGCACGAGCAGAGTGTGCAGACCACGACGTTGTGGGTGGTGGGGGTGTTCTCTACGACGTTGATGTGCCAGCCCATGGCACCGGAGAACCCCAGCCCCTCGATCGCTGCGGTGCCGTCCTCCAGCAGCCACTGCCGGTAGTCGGGGTCCGTCCATGCCTTGGCGACGACCTTGGCACCGTTGAGCGGGCCGACGTTGGTCTCGTAGGTCGTGATGATCCCGTCGACGGCTTTCGGGTCGATCAGGCGGCGCTCGGTGAGCAGCTGCTCGAGGGCTTCGACCCGCAGGGCCGTGGGAAGGCTCTCGCCCAATGGTTTGGTGGTGGTCATGAGGTGGCCTCCAGGTAGCTTTCGTACATTTCCAGGGTGACGGCGAAGGCTTCGGCGTCGGCGCCCCACAGCTCACGTGAGTCGAATCGCACCGAATAGACGTGCTGCGGGTTCTCGCCGAGGAAGTGGGCGTTGGTGTCCGGCAGCACGTGTGCGGGCTGGATGAGATCCACCACTCCGATGTGGCCCCGTACGTAGCCCGGCAGCCGGGTGTGCCCGGGCACGGACACGTTCTTGGCGCGCACCCGCTCGCCGATGGCGAAGGCCGGCGGGACGTCCAGCGTGCGCAGCGGGCCCTCGGCGGTCGGTGCGTAGTCGGGCCGGGCGGGCTCGGGCACCGGCGGCTCCTGCACGTGCTCACCGCGGAGGTTGCGGGCACGGGCCTCGACCGCGCCCAGCGCCAGGATCGCGCTGTCCGTCAGGAGCAGTTCCCCGCCGTTCAGCCAGCGTCCGAAGTAGCCCTCGTCCAGGTAAGCGGCCCGGTCCAGGCGTTCCAGCGAGTGGCGGAAGGCGTCCACGTTGGCCCCGGCGACCCGTATGGACAAAAGCGCCAGGGCGAATGCGCGGCCGTGCCAGGGCTCCGCGAATACGGGTTCGTCCTTTCTCGGGGGGTGCGCGAGGCCCCACCCTGATGTGCCACCCATGTCGGCAATACCGTCCATGACATCACCCCAACATATGCGGAATAGCAGACTTATCTGCGTCAACGTGAGAGGGCTGAGGCTTTCGCGGCACCGACGATGGGGGCCCGACTGGTGCCGTCACGTCTCTACTCGGCCCAGGACGTGAAACCGGTCAGGAAGCCGCTTCGAGCGACGGGCGCAGCCAGGCGGGCAGCCCGGCCGCTCGGCCTCTCCGAAGCTCTCCTCGAACCGGGTCTGCGCCCCTTGCCACAGCGGCGTCTCCGCTTCCACGCGGGACAGGCCGTCCGGCGTGAGTCCGATGATCCGTGCGCGGCGGTTGGCGGCGGAGGGTTCGAGGGCCACCAGGCCCTCCCGGACAAACCGCGGTCCCGCTCACGCCGGCCCTCGGTCGGCCGTCGTCCCGCATCGGCCCGGCGATCACTGTGCCCGTGGCGGGCTCGTGCTGCCGACGAAGGCTCTGCCGATCGGTCCGGAGCGCCCACTGGATGAGGCCATGCTGCCGCGTCCGGGCAGGCCCCGCGGGACGGCCGTCCGTCCACGGCAGGGATCCCGCAGCCGCTCTCTCAGGACTCGTCGGCGAGGAAGTGCTCGGCCAGGGGGGTGCCGGCGAACTTCTTGTGCATCTCGCGAGAGAAGAGCAGCATCGCGTTGCGCGGTCGGTGGTTCACTACGAGCGTCTCGCATTCACCTGCGGCATTACGGGCGACCGTGACGACGACGTGGAGGGTCTCGCCCTTCACCCGGGTGGTGTATTCCTCGATGAAGCCGCCGTTGCCGTAGTCGCCGGTGTAGGTGAAGTCCTGGAACTCGTACAGCTCACGGGCGGCAGTCACCACGGAGTGGACGGCCTGGGGACCCTGGATGGGGCCGTTGTCGATGAACGAGCCGTTCCCGGTGACGTTGTCGGCCAGCTTGTCCAGCCACCACGGGTAGTAGCTGAGACCCTCACTCTTGCCGTCTTCTGTGTTCGACATGATGTTTCTCCTTCAATGATCTCCGGCCGCAGGCCGGACGCGGGGGGCTTGCCGTCGGCGATCCCAAGCGGCAATTACGAGCATATACTCCTATCCACTCGGAGTGCGGCGTGACAACCGACACCCTCAGGCCGGCCTAGAACATCACCGGCGCCCTTCCCGACGTCGCCACACCATTCCACGGCACCGGCATCCCGGGAACCGATCGGGTGCGCCTCACAGCACCGTCCGGTCTGCGCACCACTCAGTAGTGCGCAGACCGGCCATGCAGGCCCGGACCGCATCCGCCGGATGCTGAAACATCCAACGTCGACGTCAACGGTTACGGACAGCGCTGCCAGCCGGCCGTCATGTGCGACATGTGCGAGCCGGGAGTGCGTGCCTTCACCCGGCCTGCCTGGAGGGCCTCGGCAGAAGTTCTCCGTCGACGTACAGATCAACGCGCTCGTTGAGGAATGCGACCATGCCGGCGATGCGGTTGGCCTGGAACGTCGGTAGGTCGTAGGCCCATGCGATGTCTTCATGCGTGGCGACTTCGCCGTCGAACGACCAGTAGCTGCTCGTCGTCCCCTTGTACGGGCAGCGGGTCACGGTGTCGGAGTGGCGCAGCCTGGTGAAGTCGACGTAGAGGCGGTCGAGGTAGTAACGCGTCGGCAGCCCGGTCTCGAACAGTTTGACGCAGCGCGGCGCTTCCGCCAGCACGATCCCCTCGAGTTCCACGCGGACGTTGCTGGAGGAGCTCAGCGCGTCCACGCGGGAATAGGGACTCCTGGGGTGGACGAAGACCGGCTCGTCCTCCTCGAACCAGGAGTCCAACGCCTCCCACTCGAAGCGGACAGTTCCGCGCAAGGCCTCGGGAGCGCCGTCCTCCCACACCCACGCCGCACCCTTTCGGACCTCTGGTCCCACCTGCAGGGTGTGGCGCCGTGCGGGCCCGGCGCCGTGCAGCTCGCTATGTCCTTCGTCGATGAGCGCGGCGTCGACCATGTCGTGGACGGGGATGCTGAACTGGGGGTACGCGGGCCACTCCCACACATACAGTGCGCGCCGTGTGTCGAAGGCGACGCGACCGCCCAGCGTCCCCCGGATGCGGCGGGGGACGGGCTCGACATGCCCGACCGGCGCGATCAGGCTCGGGTGCTGCACATTCTCCTTGGTCATCGTGAGTACCTCGATCAGTGGTGGCTCTGCTCGGCAAGGGGAGGGGCGCGGACCGGTGGTCAGTCGGCGTGGAGACCGCGAAGCAGGCCGGTGGACTGACCCACCTCGATGAGGTAGCCGTCGGGATCGCGCAGGTAGCAGCGCAGTTCCGAACCGCGGTCGAGGGGTTCGGTGAGGAAGTGGGCGCCCTTGGCGACCGCGTGGGCATGGAAGGCGGCCATGTCCGCGACGCGGACGTTGAGAAAGCTCGACACCCGCTCGGTGCTCCGGGGCACCTCGAGGGTGACGCCGGGTTTGTCGGGGGTGGGGCCACCCCCGGGATTCATGATGATCCAGCTGTTGGCCACCTTCACGATCGCCGGGTTCTCCTCCATCACTACCTCGCCGCCGAACACGTCGGCGTAGAAGCGCCGTGATCTCTCCACGTCGCGCACCGTCAGGAAGTGCGTGACAAGGAGCCCTTGTTGCGGGGCGGGCAGATCACCGTGAGCCGTCATGGTCCGTCATCCTCACTGTGCAGGGTGGGAAGGTGGCGCCGGTCGCGAGCGGGACCGGCCCCTCCGTCTGATTCGTGCCGTCGTTGAACCCCTGATCGCAGCGCGGATCCCCAGGCGGTGCGCGTCGCGATATCCGCCGGGGTCACCGGCCCGTACCCCGTGGCCGCGCCGACATCCTCGGCCGTGCCTTGAGGACCGATGCGCCGACCTTGCCGGTGACCGGGGTGATCTCGTTGAGGACCGGGCCGTCGGCGGCTGCGATACGCGAGTGGAATCTGCCTGTTATTCCACAAAGTACGAGTCTTGCTCATCGAAGAACCTGGCGCGTTCCTCATCCGTGGCATGTGCCATCCGTGAAAGCCCCTCAAAATACTCTTCACGCGGCGCCCCGGGTGTAAAGAGCAGAAGCATTTCGGCCGGCGCATCCGAGTCGTTGCGGAAGGCATGCAGCCCGCCCTGCGGTACATGCAGGAAGTCGCCCTGCTGCGCATCGATCCACTGTGCGCCGTCAAAAAGTCGAACGGTTCCGTTGAGGATGAAGAAAGACTCCGAGATCGTCTTATGGAAATGAGTTTTGGGGCCGCCCGCCCTTGCGCTCATCTCCACTCGGTAGAGTCCGAATTCGCCTCGCGTGGTGGTTGTGGTCGCCAAGTAGTGAATGGCGTCCCCGCCCGCTGTTCCGACATTCGGTGGGGTGCTCGACGGCCGAAAGTTCGCGCTGATCTCGCCGTCATCGCCCGTGTACACCTGCTTCGGGTACGACATGCAAACCATCTCCCTAAGTTAGATGCGCAACGACGTGCTGCTGAGGCATGCGCGGACCGCTGCGGTGGCTGCAAACCGACTGCTGCCCTCGAGCCCCCTTTGGGCATGCCGTAACACAAGAGACCGATCACCCCGGCCACATGTGACACCTGGACGGCGGACGCGTAGGTCAGCGGTGCCGGATCCGGGGCATGCGGGCTCCGATCACGTTCGGGACGAAGAGGTCGCCGTCGAAGGAGGGTCCCTCCAGGTGGCCTGTTTGATGCGTGCATCCTGGGCCCCACCTGCCCTACCTGTCGCCGTGCGCGGCAGCCCTCGACGCGGACACCGCCTGGCAGTTCGCCGACGTCATCGACAAGCCCGGGCCGTGTCGGTGACGCTCATCGCCGCCCCGGCAAGCTCCGCCACGGCGCACTTCCCCCACGTCGACGTCCCCAACGTCTCACTCGATGAGCCGCAGCCACTGGAGTTGGTTGAGGCGGCCATCACGATGCAGTGCCTCGACCAGGCGGCCTACCAGCAGATCACCACCGCGCCTGCCGTCTCGGGACAGCCCACCGAACCCGCCCACGGCCCCTGACAGCACGCGCCCCACGAGCCTGATGCCCGCACGCCGTCCGAGGCCGGCGAGCCGGAAGACCCAGCAACCCCCGGGCGACGGCAGCAGCACGGCGCGCACGTCCGGCGTGCCGGCCGCAGGGGACACGGGCGAGATGGCGATGCCCGGGCCCTGTTGGCCGCTCCACCGACCCGGCCGCAACTGGCCTGCCCGCTGCCGTCCAACACCGCGCCCCGTAGGCCGAGGAGAAGCGTGCAGGGGCGGAGGCGGACCTGGCGGAGAACCGTGCATGTGGCGCAGGGCGTCGCGCCCGGTGCCGACGGGAAGGACGACAGGCACGCTCTGCGCGCGCCGCAGATCCAGGTCCTGGGCCCCATCGAGGTGGATGGCGTGGTCTTTATTCCCACCAGAGCGTCCAGTGATAGTTCCCCTGCACAGCTTCTTCCGCATACATGCGCATGGTCTCGTATCCCTGCCAGACGTTGTCGGGACAGAACGCAAAGTGCTCCGCAGCGACGGTCAGGGCTTCCTCCATCGTCTGAGGTGGGGCGGCCACGGACAGGTCCAGCCGGGCGTAGGACAGGGCCAGGAGCCGGGCGCCGAACCGGTCCTCCCAGGAGCGAAGGACCGCCCGCAAGCAGGCCGCGTCATCGTTGGACGGACCGGTCCATCCGATGGAGGCAGGAAGGTCCGCGTCACGGCTGGCGGGAACCAGGCCGAGACGGGGGCTGGAAAGCCACCCATGCTCGATCAGACCAACCACGACCTCTGCGGCGCGAATATCAGGATCTGTCTCGGCTCTCCCCGCCGGGGCGAGTCCGGGCCAGGCAGCGCTGAAAGGCGCGAGGGCCTCGCCGTCCTCGTCATTGTCCGTTTCGGCCACGGCGACAGCCCAGTGCGACGCGAGCACCGATCCGGCGTCGTGGTCACTGGGGGCGTCGGACATCATGCCCGGGTCCAGCCAGCCGCCGTTCCACCACCCCTCCTTCTCCGCGTGCTTCTCAGCCTGGAGGAGCACGGGCCTGAGGCCGACAGCTTCGCAAGCCGGCAGAAGCTGGCCCCTTGTGGCAGGGCCCGCAATCTCGTCCGCGACCCAAAACAGCGGCTCTTGCCAAGGACCGAAACACGTGGTTGTGACCAGAGAGCCCGGAGGTTCAGCCCAAGCGACTGCCCCGCCGGGTCACTGAGGTTTTCTCAACGAAATGATCTCGTGAGGTGACTCGACCCAGTGGATCTCGCGTCGCGATGAGTCCTGCGGCGTCCGGCGGTCGTACTGTCGAAACCGTTACCGAGGAGGACTTCTGATGCGCAGCGTGACGTATTCGATGGGCGTCTCACTGGACGGCTACGTCGTCGGGCCGGACGGCGGCTTCGACTGGACGCCGCTCGACGAGGAGGTCTTTCGCTTCGCTACCGACGAGGTGCGAGAGGCCGGTGTCCACCTGTTGGGACGACGGCTGTACGAGACGATGCTGTACTGGGAGACCGTCGGCCAGAATCCATCGCTCGACTTCTCAACGCTCGAGTTTGCCGCGGTCTGGAAGGCGCTCCCCAAGGTGGTGTTCTCCACCACGCTGTCGGCGGTGCAGGGCAATGCCCGCCTGGCCTCCGGCGGCCTGGCGGAGGAGATCGAGCGATTGCGAGCCGAGCCGGGGGACGGCAACATCGCGATCGGCGGTGCGACTCTCGCCGCCGAGGCGGCCGCGTTGGGTCTGATCGACGAGTACCGGGCCAGGGTCTACCCGGTGGTGGTCGTTGCGAAGCCTGCTGGTGGTTCGCTGGCTGGTCGAGCATGGCTTCGACCCGTTCGCGCCGGGCTGTGAGGTCGACGTGCTGAGATCCCGGCTGTGAGGCTGCGCGGGCCCGACTGCTGCGAGTGCGTTCTGACGCATCGAGCAGGCCATCTCCTGGTGTGCATCACCTGCCCTTACTCCCGACAAAGTGCGGTGCGGAGTCGTCGCCAGCAGATGACGGCGCAGCCGAGGGTGACGAACGCGTGGTGGATGTCGTCGCGGATCTCCCAGCGGGTGCGCAGGCGGCGGAACCAGTGCAGCAGCGCGGTCGCTCCTTCCACGACCCAGCGGTACACGCCCAGGCCGGAGCCGTGCCCGGTGGCGCGCCGGGCGATGTGCGGGGTGATCTGGATGCGGAAGCTGGACGCCGCCTGCGCCAGCGCGGACGAGCTCGCCGAGGCCGCGGTGGAGGCTTTCGAGACGCACCCGGACGCCGACATCATCACCAGCTTTCCAGGACTCGGCTCCCTCACGGGCGCCCGCGTGCGCCGAGATCGGAGACGACCGGTCCCGCTTCACCGATGCCAGGGCCCGGTCCGCGATGTCGGCTGGGCAGCGGTGGAGTCGGCGGCGGCACCGACGCCGCCGATCTGCGTCGCGGCACTGGCGAGCGTTCCCGGTGTCGCCAGGAGCACCGCTGACACCATGCAGGACGCGATGAACAACCTGCTTCTGGTGGGTCTTTGTGGCAAGACGGCCTCTCAGGTAGTCGGCACGAGAAAGTGATCGCCTAGCGCTATGGGCAAACGTGCCGGCTCAACCTGAGGACGCTGTCGCAGGAGCTATAAGTCTCAGCGACCAGGCAACTTGAGGGAAACGAGATGCAATGTACTCGTCGGATGTGTCGCCGAGTAGGTCCTGTCGACGGATTTCCAGTTGTCTGACACGACAGCTCTTAGTTCTGCATCAGTGGGCTTCGTTGCTGGTCAGGTAGTTGCGGTTGCGGTGGTGTTGTTGTTCCAGCGGTGGTGGACCTGGGCGGTTTGGTGTCGGTGGCGACGACGTCAGGAGGACCAGTGCAGGAGGTGGGCCCAGGTCGGGGCGAGGCCGGGGCAGGACGGTGGCGAGCGACGGATCGCGGTCGATGATGCGGACGACGTCGCGTGTGGTGTAGCCGACTGCTTGGAGGCGATCGGCGAGGCGGGCCACCTCCTTCAACTCGCCCTGGCTGCTGGGACGGTTGCGGCGGGGGCGGGGCGGCATCGGCAGCAGTTCGAAGGCGTGATCTGGCGGTTCAGCGGGGCAAGGAGAACGGCGACAGCCACTGTGGGTGGCAGGCACGGAACTTGTGGGCCCCGCGGCTTACCAGGGGCCGTGGTAGACCAGGCCCAGGGTAAGGGCGGTCACTGCGGTGGCCAGGAACGCGACCCCGCCTACGATGTTGCGGGAGCCCACCCGCACGTGGGCGATGATGGCGCCGATGAAGTACAACACGAGGCCGGAGGCGGCGAGAGTTCCCAATAGCGGCACGGCGAGCCCGGCCAGCAACCCCACGGTGCCCGCTGCCAGCAATGTGCCCAGTACCGGCACATACTTCCGAGGTATGCCCTTCATGTCCGCCTGGGTCTTGGGGTATTCGTGGCCGATCAGGTAGGTGACCGCGGCGGCACCGTTGAAGACCGCGCCGAGGATGCTGACCGTAAGGAAGGCGATGAACACGTTCTCTCCGCTCTGCGGGGACAATGGTGCTGGGCGCCACGTTGCCGTGCGCGGGTGATCGTACATGTCCCCCCGGCGCAGGCAACTGGCCGTGCGTGCTGCTCGTTGTAGCTCAGCAGTCGGTCGACCTCACCCGCACGAAGCGCCACTCATACGCCCTCCACCCGTGCGCTGAGGCGTTCCAGGGTGCGCCGGCCCTCGCGCCGGACCCCGAGCGGGAAGAGCGCCGGCCGGCCGGGAATGCGCAGGCCACCGGTGAAGGCGACCAGGGTGCCGCCCGCCGTGGGCCTGGCGGCGATGCCCACTAGGACGAAGCGGCTCTGCAGCAGGCACCATCCGGGGCGCAGCACCCCGTCGAAGCGTGCCCGCAGACCGTGCTGGCTGGTGGCCACGCCTTCGATCCGGTCGCCGTCGGTCCGGGTCACCCGCAGCCGCCGGGTGTCGGGCACGATCTGGGCCAACTCGCCCTCCAAGTCGGCGAGAAGCGGCCAGACCTCGTCGAAGGGCGCGGCGACGACCCGTTCGACGACATGGGCCCCGCGTACGCCGGCGGCCAGGGTGTGCAGCCGCCCTACCGGGTCCAGGGCCGCGGTGGGCCAGTTGACGGTCATTGCGACCACGCCTTCCTGAAGGAGTCGCGCGCCCGGTGCAGCCGCGATTTGACGGTGCCAACGCGCAGCCCGAGCAGCCGAGCGGCCGACTGCTCGTCCAGCCCCTCCACATCGCGCAGCACGAGGACCGCCCGGTGCTCCGGGGAGAGCCGGGACAGGACGTTGCGAATGTCCGTGGCCAGCTGCGGGTCGCCGGGGCTGGGCAGTGTGTCGAGTTCGGCCGGGACCGAGCGGGCGGACCGCTGGGCCACGCGCAGTGCCTCACGGGCGGCGATCGCCCGCACCCAGCCGTGCAGAGCGGCTGGCTCCCTCAGGGAGCGCAGGCTGCGAAAGACCGCGACCAGCGTTTCCTGTACGGCGTCCGGACCCTCGTCCAGGGCGATGGGCGCGCAGATCCGACCGACGAACGGGGCGAGTTGGTCGAGCAGTTCGTTCATGGCGAGCGTGTCACCGCGCTGGGCGGCGCGCACCAGCCGTGACAGCTCGGTGCGGTCGGCGCGGTTATCGGGCACGGCTGAAGTCTGCCATCCGCTCGGCGGGGGCCGCCGTCGGCGAGGTGCGCCCCGACCGTACGACCAGGATCGCGCCGGCCGCCGTCACCAAGGACAACGGCGTGTAGAGACAGGCGTTGAGCCACTGGAAGGTGGCCCCGGCCCGCACGTCGAGGCCCGCGTCGACGCCGCACATCCACACCAGGCCGGCCGCGGCGCGGGCGGCGACTCCGGCGGCCACCGCCGTCGTCCCCGCCTGCAGCACACGTCCCCAGCGGTGCCCGCGGCCAAGGCGGACCCGCGCCTGCACTATGCCGGCCCCGGTCAACAGCAGCGTCGCCAGCGGCAGCAGATCACGCGGCGCGAAGGGGACGTCCAGGCCGAGCACGGCCAGCGAGAGCCCAAGGCGGTCCCGAGCCGGCCAGGTGGCTCCCGTGGCCCAGTAGAGGTGCAGCAGCCCGTCGAGGGCGAGAACGGTGGACACGGCTGCCGCGGCGCGCCGAGCGGTGCGCTCGCGCTTGCTGACTTTCTGCATGGTGACCTCCCCAAGGAACGCGGACGACGCGCTTGCGTCACTCTCCAGAGGAGCCGGAACCGCGATTCGTTCCACGGAACACGGTCCGCGTCGCTACCGGCCCGCGGCCCGTTTCCACCAAGAGATACGGCGACGGACGGCGCCGGGTACGGGCGAGCACGGTGCCGAGGCTGAGCGGGTGCCGTTCGGCCGCGGCCAGCCCGAGCATGCCGACGGCCAGCACGAACACGCAGTAGTGGAACTGTTCGACGACCGGTAGTGAGACAGTCATCGAGGTCCCGAAGCAGGCCAGCAGGCACGCGGCACCCAGCGCCGTGCGCCGCAGCTGGACGCCGAGCAGGAGGGCCGGGCCGAAAGTGGTCTCGCCGATGGTGGCCAGCACCGCGAGGGTCGGCGCGAGTCCACCGGGCAGGAACGAGGCCACTTGGCGGGTGTAGGTGGTGAAGTGTGCGAAGTGGCCCCAGTTCACGTTCGCCGACTCCGGCCCGTCGAAGACGCCGAACCGGTCGCCGACCGAGAACAGGAAGTCGGCGGCCATCAGGATCCGGACCGGGACACCCGTCCACGGGTACCGGCCCGCCAGCGCGGCGAATCCGCCGAGCACCACCAGCACCGAGACCCCGAACAGGTCGGCCCCGTGGGTGAGGAACCAGATCGACTTCACGCAGAGCGCCGCCCACAGGGCGGTGCGCACGAGGAGCTTCACAGGGGGGCTCCGGAGGTGACGGCACGAGCATGGAGATGGAGAGACCTGCGCGAGCGGACACTCCGTGTGAGGGCGGCCACAGCGTCGCCGGCCACCGCTGTAGGTGCCAAGCAGCACATCCGCGCTGGTCACGCTGCATGTTGGTACGCGTGCAGGATTCCACCGACGCGGTCGCGTCGGTGGACGTCGAGGTGGGTGAGCTGGCCGAGTTCGGTGATCGGTTAGGGCACAAGACGTAGCGGCGCGGCGTTGAGAGAAACGGCAGCGCCCCGCGCAGTGCCCGGCATGACAAGCTGGACTTCCACTGCCCGAACCCAGGAGGTCACCATGACTGCACAGTCGCCATCGCAAGAAGGTTCGGAGCCTATTGACGACGAAAGCCCTGCCCTGGCACCCGGCGATGACAGCCAACATGAGCTGAAGGACAAGTTTCGCCAGGCCCTGGAGCGTAAGCGCGGCACGCAGGCAAAGGCCGCGGGCCTCGCTGCGAACACCGATGCGTCGAAGGCCCGCGGCGCGCACGGCCCGGCTGCCGGCCGGCGCTCGTTCCGGCGAAAGAGCGGCGGCTGAGGTCAAACCGGCCGCCGGACGGGGACACCGCCCGGCGGCCATGCCAGTGTTGGTTGCGTGGGGTTGTGCCGGGTGCCGGAGCCGACGAACCCCCAACTTCCGCCAGCAACAACGCGGTGCTCTACGACATGCCCCGTGCCGAGCTGCGGCCCTCACGCGTGACGGCCCCTTTCACGACCGGCTCACCCGCTTCCCGGACGTACTGAGCGCGTTCGACAGGCTTCCGCGGGTTGTTGCGCAAACGTGGCCCCTGGCCTGACGTAATGGAGATGAAGACGCCCCGTCGTAGCCGCGCCAACAGCCCGCACTCTCGAGGATAATTCGCCATAGTTCCACGATGTTGGCCGTAGGGGCTCGCAACGGTGTCGCACAGTTAGGGCGTGACCTCATCGTTGAGCCGCCTGTTGCGGCGCTAGGTCGGGCCGCGCGGCCATTGCCCCACGTCCATGGGTACAGGCCGTGGCCGCGTCGGTGGGAGTGGTGCTGCTCGCCGGGTTGATCTAGATTCTTGGGCCCGGTGCGGGCTGGGTGCTGGCGCGCGTCGACGGCGTTACTTACGTCACGGCTACGGATCGCGCCCAACTGCTGGACGCGATCCGCAGCCGCGTACTGACGATCGCTACCGGGCTGGCGGCACTCGCGGCCGTCTACTGCACCGCCCGCAACGCCGACACCGCCAGCGCACCTATGAGGTCGGCCAACGCACCCTCACCCTTGCCGTGCAAAGCCATGTCACCGACCGCTACACCAAGGCCATCGAGCAGCCCGGAACTGCCGAACTCGCCGTCCGTCTGGGCGGCATCTACGCACTGGAGCACATCGCCCGCGACTCGGCCCGCGACCACTCCACCGTCGTGGAAGTCCTCACCGCCTTCGTCCGCGCAGCTCCTCCCTCAACAGGTTGTCTCAGTCGGCTGTTGGATGGACCCGAAGTCGTAGGCGTTCGCCCTGCGGCCCGAACATGATCAGGTATTCGACCGGCCCGCCAGGGCTGGCGTTGGCGACTCCGTGAGGGGTGCGGGTGTCGAACTCGGCGACTTCCCCGGCGGTGAGGACGAGGTCGTGGTCGCCGAGCGCCAGCCACAGCCGTCCGGACAGCACGCACAGCCATTCGTACCCTTCGTGGGACACCTGTCGTGGCCGTAGCGGCTGCTCGCCGGTTGCGGGCAGGACGTGCTTGTGGGCGTGCAGGCCCCCGACGTACCGGGTCAGCGGCAACACCGCCTTGTCCTCCACCGGACGCTGGGGCGAGGGGTTGGGCGGCTTCTCCGCCGTGGCGGATACGGTGCCGGCCAGCTTGTCCAGCGAGACGCCGTACTCCTTCGCCAGGAGCAGCAGCAGTTCCAGGTTCGGCTTGCGTCGACCGTTCTCGATCCGGGACAGCGTGCTGAGGGAGATGCCGGTCGCGCGGCTCACGTCGGTGAGCGTGACCCCGCGCCGCTCACGCGCGGCCCGCAGCCGTGGCCCCATGGCGACCAGCGCGCGAGCAATATCGTCGTCCGTCATCGGCCTCGCCCCTCTCCAGCCAGTCCCTGTGCGCAGTCGGCCAGCCTGCTAGTTTGCCAAATTGGCAACGCTGGTCGCATCTGCCAGGCGCCGCGGCGCATGATCGATGCGTAACTGCGGCCACCTGGGAGTCCAAGGAGAAGCCATGCATCAGCCCACACCATCCGCACAGCTGCGCCACCGCACCATCGACGCATCCGCCGGGCGGCTGCACCTGGTCGAGCAGGGCACCGGGCCGCTGGTCCTGCTCGTCCACGGCTTCCCCGAGTCCTGGTACTCCTGGCGTCACCAGCTCCCGGCACTCGCGGCGGCGGGATATCGGGCGGTCGCACTTGACGTGCGCGGCTACGGCCGCTCCTCGAAGCCGTCCGCGCCGCAGGAGTACCGGATGCGGGCTCTCGTGGATGACAACGTCGCCGTGGTGCACGCCCTGGGTGAGGAGACGGCGGTGATCGTCGGGCACGACTGGGGCTCGAACATCGCGGCAATCTCCGCCCTGCTCCACCCCGAGGTCTTTCGCGCGGTGGGCCTGCTGAGCGTTCCCTATGCCCCGCCCGGTGGCCCTCGCCCCAGCGATATCTTCGCGCAGATGGGCGAGGACCAGGAGTTCTACGTCTCGTACTTCCAGGAGCCGGGCCGGGCCGAGGCCGAGATCGAGCCCGACGTCCGGGGCTGGCTCGCGGGCTTCTACGCGGCCCTGTCCGCCGACACCATGCCGGCGCAAGGGGAGCCTGACCCGCACTTCGTCAGCAGCGGCGGAACGCTGCGCGACCGGTTCCCCAAGGACCGGTTGCCCTCCTGGCTCACCGAAACCGATCTCGACGTCTACGCCGGAGAGTTCGAACGCACTGGCATGACCGGAGCACTCAACCGCTACCGGAACATGGACCGCGACTGGGAAGACCTCGCCGACGTCAACGGCTTGCCGATCAAGCAGCCGGCCCTGTTCATCGGCGGAAGCTTGGACGCCTCCACAACCTGGATGGCCGACGCGATCAACGCCTATCCGGCCACACTTCCCGGACTGGTCTCCTCCCACCTGCTGGACGGATGCGGTCACTGGCTCCAGCAGGAACGCCCCGACGAGATCAACCGCCTGCTGACCATCTGGCTTGAAGCGGCGTCTTAGACGTCGTCTCATTTGGTGAGTCTGCGGTAGCAGATAAGGCTGCAGGCGATAGCGGTGAAGGCCAGGAAGTGCTCGGCCTTGCGTTCGTAGCGGCGGTGCAGACAGCGGCAGCCGCCCAGCCGGGACATCGTGCGCTCGATCGTCCAGCGGTGCCGGACGAGCCGGGTGGAGGACTCGAGCCTTGCGGGCGATGCGGTGCGGGATGCCTCGGTTGCGCAGCCAGCTGCGCCTGGAGAGGGACTGCAGGTCGTGGTTGCGCAACAGTTGCTGGCACTCGCGCCCGGCCTCGCATGATCTTTCGTACCGATGCCGCCGCAGCGATCGCGGGTTGAGCTTTACGCGGCCATCCGACGTGACGTCCCGCACCGGGACATCGAACCGTCGCGGAGACCCTGTGCCGACGAGATGGCGCGCGGGCCTCGCGGCATCGACTTCATCACGATTGACGGGAGCGCGCCCGAACACCCCAACCGCTCCAAGGCATTAGCCAAGACAGGGCCAGGCCGCCGGGAATTGCCGTCCGTTGCGGTGACCGCCATCTGGCGTTCATACCTGTCTCACCGCTCCGGTCGACCGTGCTTCCTAGCGTCCGTGAGTGCGCGCACCGCTGACCTGCCGCAGCCCGCTTTCAGGTTCGGAGCGCTGCTGTCCGGTCGGTGTGCGACTGCACCCGACGACGCGAAAGGCCCCTGGAATGTCCGAAGAACCCAAGCAAACCAGAATCTCTCGTCGCAACGCGCTCGGCCTGTTCGGCGCGACAGTGTCCGGCGCCGCCGCCGGGCCACTGGTCCTCGGCGCCGGAACCGCCGAGGCGGTCCCGGCGAAGTCGGAGGTCACCGGTCTCACCACCGGCTCGGCCACCACCCCCGTCCAGGGCCTGCACCTGACCTTCGGCGCCGACCCACGCAGCCAGATGGTCGTCTCGTGGGTCACCGACGCGGCCGTCAAGAACCCCCGGGTCGTTTACGGCACGCTGAGTGGCGGCTTCGGCTCCACAGTGCACGCGACGACGAAGACCTACGTGGACGGCACCTCCGGGCGGACCGTCTGGGTCCATCACGCGCTGATCAGCAAGCTCAAGGCCGACACCGACTACCTGTACGCGGCCCAGCACGACGGCGCCACCCCCGACGCCGGCACCTTCCACACGGCGCCGTCCGGCCGAGCTCCGTTCACCTTCACCAGCTTCGGCGACCAGGGTGCGCCCAGTGTGACGTGGAAGACCGGAGCGAACCCGGCCGACGCCTCGGGCCGGGACTTCGAGCCCAACGCCACGCCCGCCGCTGCCGACATCGTCACCGGCGTTGAGAAGGTCGGCCCGCTGTTCCACCTCCTCAACGGTGACCTCTGCTACGCTAACACCGGGCCCGACCGCATTCGCGTCTGGCACGACTTCCTCACCAACAACAGCCGCTCAGCGCGATTCCGTCCGTGGATGCCGTGCGCGGGCAACCATGAGATCGAGCTGGGCAACGGCAAGCTCGGTCTCGACGCGTACCAGACCTACTTCGAGCTGCCCTCGACCGAGACCCAGCCCGAGCTCGACAACCTCTGGTACTCCTTCACGGTCGGCTCGGTGAAGGTGATCTCCCTGCAGAACGACGACATCGCCCTGCAGGAGGGCGGCGACATCTACATCAACGGCTACTCCGGCGGTCGGCAGCTCGCCTGGCTGGAGCAGGAGCTCAAGTCGGCACGGGCTTCGAAGGCCATCGACTGGATCGTGGTCTGCATGCACCAGGTGATGATCAGCTCGGCGACCGCCGCGAACGGCCCCGATGTCGCGCTGCGCGCGGCGTACGGCCCGCTGTTCGACAAGTACGGCGTCGACCTGGTGGTCTGTGGCCACGAGCACGACTACGAGCGCTCGTTGGCGGTGCGTGGCGTCGTCCCCGGCAGCGTCACCCTCACACCCAACCCGAGTCAGACCGCACTCGACGTGATCGACAGTGCGCACGGCACGACGCACATGGTCCTCGGCGGTGGCGGCGTGTCCGGCATCACCAACAACAGCTTCACCACCGACGACGCCGACGGTCACGGGCATCACTCGGCATACGTCCAGATGGAGCACGTCGGCAAGTTCAACTCGGTCAAGGAGAAGGAGACGGCGGTCTGGATCGGCGTCCGCGACGCGGAGCATCCGTACGGCTTCGCCGAGTTCGCCGTCGACCCGGGCCGTCACCCCGGTGACATGACCCGCATCCACGTCACCTACTACAACATCATCACGCCCACTGGTGAGCTGTCGGTCTTCGAGAAGTTCACGCTCCAACGCCGTCGTAGTGATGGCGGCCACGGCCAGCACTGACCCACCGCGAATAGCAGCAGTAGTCGTCAACGCCTGGGGCCGGGACGTCGTCCCGGCCCCAGGCGTTGCCGGCCAGGAGCCCTTGGCGTGTGGGTCTCGAACACCAAATCGAGACGCGACATGCTCACGGCAGACCAACTCGCCGCACTCGGCATGAGATGGGCGTAGCGGTGGATGTCGAGGGCGAGGGTGGGTGTGTAGGTGGTTGATATTGACGTATCGCGAGCTCAGGTCACCTGCGAGGGTATTCGCCTGATAGGCCGAGTACCGTCGGAGCTCTCCTCGGAGATGGAGGCGTGGGCGCTGGAGCACGGGAAGGGAATCTGGTTCAGCCCTGCAGGCGACCTTTCTTGGCCAGACTTCGAGTTCGATCGAGGGGCCCAGCGCGCGGACGATACCGTCGTGAGCTGGGCCGTGTTCTTCAATACTGGGGACATCGCGGGATCCTCATGGGACATCAATCCAGGAGAGATCTGGCACCACTGGTAGGTCGCCCCCGCTTTGGATCGCAACTGACGGCTGTCGTGGCGAGTCGGCGGTAGCAGATGAGGGTGCAGGCGATGCTGGTGAAGGCCAGGAAGTGGCTGGCTTTGCGCTCGTAGCGACGGTGCAGACGCCGGCCTCCGGCGAGCCAGGCCATGGTGCGTTCGATGGTCCAGCGGTGCCGGCCCAGGCGTTGGTGGACTCCGTTCCCTTGCGAGCAATGCGAGGCGTGATGCCACGGGCGCATAACCATCGGCGCAGGTGGTCGTAGTCGTAGCCCTTGTCGCCATGGAGTTTGCCCGGCTTGCGGCGCCGGCGGCCGCGTCGGGAGCGGATCGGCGGTATGCCCTTCACCAGCGGGATGAGGGCTTGGCTGTCGTGCAGGTTCGCGGTGGAGATACCGACGGACAGGGGCAGACCGGTCCGGTCGGTGATCAAATGGATCTTCGAGCCGTACTCGCCCCGGTCTACAGGATTCGGGCCGGTCAGCTCCCCTTTTTCAGCGCGCGCATGTTCACCGAGTCGATGGCGTAGCGGGACCAGTCCAGCTCGCCGCGGACGCCGAGCTCGTCGGGGACCAGGCGGTGGAGCCTCGCCCACACTCTGGCCTTCGACCATTCCGTGAAGCGTCGGTGAGCCGTCGCTCCCGATGGCCCGAACAAGGCAGAGGGCAGTTGCTGCCAAGTGCAGCCCGAGGTGGCCACGAACACGATCGCAGCCAGGACTTCCCGGTCCCCGTGCCGACGTCTACCTCCTCCTTGCGGACCAGTCGGCGCCTCCGGCACCACCCGCTGAAACAACTCCCACAACTCGTCCGGCACCAGCCGCTCAACGATCTCCACATCCAGAGGCTATCGAACGAGCCAAATGAGATGGCCTGTTAATCGGCGCTTCTGCGGTAGCAGATGCGGGCGCCGGCGATACCGACGAAGGCGAGGAAGCGTTCGGGCTTGCGCTCGTGGCGACGGTGCAGGTGGCGGCATCCCTTCAGCCAGGACATCGTGCGCTTGGTCACCCAGCGGTGCCGGCCCAGGCGGCCGCAGTACTCCTTGCCGCGTTGGGCGACGCGGCACGATCTGCCGGCGTCGTAGCCAGCTGCGCAAGTGGTCGAAGTCGTAGCCTTTGTCTGCGTGCAGCTTGGCCGGGTGGCGGCGCCTTGGGCCGTAGCGGGAGCGGATCGGCGGGTTTGCAGCCAGCGGCGGGCGGTACCGGCGACCGCCCCGACCACCACGTCTCACGCCATCGGCCCGTCCAGTTGCTCCGCCGCCAGACTCACCGGTGGCAGCCACAGCCGCAGCCGTACGCCCTGCGGCAGCGGTTCGGCGGCCACGCCGCCGCCGTGCGTCTCGGCGATCTGCCGGACGATCGCAAGTCCGAGCCCGGAACCCGGCAGGGATCGCGCGGTCGGTGAACGGTAGAAGCGGTCGAAGACGAAGGGCAGGTCGGCCGCGGGGATTCCGGGCCCCTGGTCGCACACCGACACCGTGCCGTCCGCTGTCGTGGATACGGTGATCCGCCCGTTTTCGGGACTCCACTTTGCCGCGTTGTCCACAAGGTTGCCGATCGCCCGTTCCACCGCGTCCGGGTCGGCGTGCACCATGCACGGCGCCAGTTCCGCGGCGAACCGTAGCCGCGGCGAACGCGCCGCCGCCCGGTCCAGCGCCCGCCGGGCCAGCAGGTCGAGCCGGGTGTCCTCGGTGTGCGTCCGCACATCGCCGTAACGTCCCAGATCCACCAGGTCGTTGACGAGAGAGGTCAGCTCCGCGGCCTGCGTGCGGGCCTCGCCGAGCAGCGCGGGGGCCTGCGGATCGGCCAGGCCCGGGCCCTCGCCGAGCAGTTCCAGGTTGGTGGTCAAGCTGGTGAGCGGGGTGCGCAGTTCGTGCGAGGCGTCCGCGACGAGCCGCCGCTGCGCGCCCACCGACTCCTCCAGCGCCGCCATCATCGCTGCGAACGACCGGGTGAGGCGGGCTATTTCGTCCCGGCCGTCGGTGTGAAGACGGGCCGTCAGATCCTGTGTCGCCGTGACGTGTTCGACGGTATCGGTCAGCCGCCGCACCGGCCGTAGCACCCGCCCGGCCGCCAACCGCCCCGCCACCGCGGCCAGTAGGCAGCCGCCCGCGGTGATCCCGACCAGCAGCACAGCAAGCTGCCGCAGGGTGCTGTGCACGACCGCAGTTGGTACATAGGTGCGCACCAGACCACCGCGGCTGTCCGCCAACTGCGTGGTGTAGACGCGGTAGTGGTTGTCATCCCAGTCGGCGTCGTGGAAGTACGCGGGGTGAGTGCCCTCGGCGACCTGGACGTCCACGTCGCTGACGTCGACGAACCCGTCCGTCGGGCCTTTGGCGACCGGCGGCAGGACGAACTGCAGCGTCGTGGAGCCGACAGAGACCGGCTTCGTTGGGATGACGACCTCGTCCGGTCCCTGGCCGTCCTCCTCCGCCAGCGCGCTCTTCTGCTTGAACCTCTTTACCACCTGCGGCGCTTGGTTCGCGGCCGACAGCAACTCGGCGTCGCGGCGCTCGTTCAGGTTGACGCTCAGCGCCGGATACAGCACCACCGAGGCCAGCACCAGCGCAGCGAGCACCACCGCGGCGCCCGCGGACGCCAGCCTGTTGCGCAGGCTCACGGCTCCTCCCGCAGCACGTACCCGAGCCCGCGCACGGTCTGGACGAGCCGCGGCTCGCCGCCCGCCTCCAGCTTGGCCCGCAAGTAACTCACGTACACCCATAGGGCGTTGGATGACGGCCCGAAGTCGTAGCCCCAGACCGAGTCGAAGATCAGCGTACGGCTCAGCACCCGGCGCGGATTGCGCAGGAAGAGCTCAAGCAGCGCGTACTCCGTTCTGGTCAGGTCCAGAACGCGGCCGCCGCGGGACGCCCGGCAGGCGGAGGTGTCCAGCTCCAGGTCGGCGAAGCGCAGCATCTCCTGGTCGGCGCCGCTGCGCCGGAGCAGGGCACGGATCCTGGCACGCAACTCCTCCAGAGCGAAGGGCTTTGCCAGGTAGTCGTCCGCACCCGCGTCGAGGCCCGCGACCCGGTCGGCGACCAGGTCGCGGGCGGTGAGCATCAGGATGGGGGTGCGGTCCCCCCGGGCCCGCACCCGGCGGCACACCTCAAGGCCGTTCGGTTCCGGCATGAGGATGTCCAGCACCACCGCGTCCTGCCGCCCGGCGGCCAGCGACTCCAGCGCGGCGGTACCGTCCGCCGCGACGGTGACCTCGTACCCGTCCCGGGTCAGGGCGTGCGCCAGCGAGCGGCGCACCGCGTCATCGTCGTCAACCACCAGCACTCGCATGGCGCAAGGGTGCCTTACCGCTTGTCAGCGCGACGTCAGTTCGACTCGAGCGCGGGCGCCACGGTCGGCTTGCCGTCCCCGGGCTTCCCGTCTCCCGGTTGGCCCGGTCCGGGCTCACCCGGCTTGCCGGGAACCGGCTTGCACTCGCCGGGCTTGCCCTTGTTGTGCTTGCCGGACCTGCCGTCCTTCCTCGGCTTCCCGTCCTTCCCGGGAACCGGCTTGTCCTTGCCCGGCTTCCCCGGGGCCGGATTGGCCGTCACCTTCTTGAGCTGGATGATCGCGTCCGTGAGCTGCTGCGGGCTCACCCCGAGCTTGGCGGCGATCGCCGCGTACCCCGGGGTGGTCTCGTCGATGTGCCCCTTCGGGCCGGTGGCGAGCTTCTGCAGGGCGTCCAGCGCGGCTTGGGCCTTCGCCGTCGACACACCGAGGATCTTGGCGAAGTCAGCGGCGCTGAAGGCGGAGGCGCCGCCCTTGTCCCCCTTGCTGCCCGGGTCACCCGGCTTCGTACCGCCCGGCGCCTCCTTGAAGAGCTTCTGCAGCAGCGCCCGCGCCTTGGTCACGGGCATGCCCGTCTCCTTGGCGAAGGTCGCCACGATCTGGTCGGTGAGCTTGCCGCCGTTCGCGCCGAGTGCGATCTTGACGTTCCTGAGGGCGTTCTCCAGCTTGCTGTGCGGCTTGTCCGGCGAGCACTGGACGACGGTCTTGCCGTGGTCCGTGCTACCGGCCCCCTTGCCGTCGGACGTGCCGGCCGCTGCGGCCGAGCCCGATCCCACGGCGAGAACAAGAGCTGTCGCGGCGGCCAGCGCTGCGGTTGTGGGGCGCATCGTGCGCCTCCTTTCTGGTAGGTGCTGCCACCACACCAGCCGCCGCTTCAGGCCACCCGAGCCGGACCTTAGGACTGCCCTAGAACGGGCCTGATCCGCTTGGTGCTCCAGCCGTAGATCGTGATCTTCATGTCTGATTCGCGGCTTGCCGGCGGTAATGGCCGGCCCAGGCTCGGGCCTGATGGCGGCGTCTCCAGTGGGACCAACCGAGCCGGTGGGCCACATCGCGGATGGGCCGGCCGGCGAACGCGGTGAACAGGCGCTGGATCTCGTTGCAGGTGCGCGGGATCAGACCGTCCGGGGCGGGGTGACGGGCGCGTTCGTCGGCGCGGACGGCGGCGAGGAAGGCGTGAGCCAGCATGGCCAGGGTGACCCATCGGGACCACGAGGTGAAGCGGCGGACTTCGTGTTCATTGAGGCCGGCCAGGCCCTTTGCGGCCTGGAAGGTCTCCTCCACCCGCCATCTCGACCCGGCGACGCGTACCAGTGCGGTCAGGGGCACCGGGGCAGACAAGCAGCAGCGGTAGTAGACGAGTTCACCGGTGGTGCGGTTGCGACGGATCAGTAGCCGGTGGCTGCCAGGCCGCCTCCCGCAGCGATGGCCCTGGCACGACGCGTGGACACAGCTGTTCGGCCCCTTCCACCGCCCGCTCGAAAGGGCCGGAGGTCCCCGACCGCCCCGCCCGCCAGCCCGACCCAAGCTGAAATCGTGGAAAAGCTCGGCAGACCAGCGGATACCACCTGCGCGCACCCAGCCGACAGCCCAGAACCCGCCCCGCAAACCCTCGGAGATCACTTCGAAACCACGTCGGTGGATCGAGGCTATGTACGGCCCCCGATCCCCCACCCCCACCGGTACGCCGGGGCTGGCCCCGGCTCCGGCTCCGCGCAGACATCCAGGCAGCCCTGAGCGTGATCCGCCGCCGGAACACCGCCCACGACCAGCCCGGCCAGCCCATAGAACCTGGCAGAGACGAACCTCCCAGGCGCCGACCTCACGAGTGCGGACCTGCGCGGCGCGGACCTCGGGCCGGACTGTGGAGTACGGCCCTGCCGGCGAAACGGGACAGTCGATCAGGATCGCCGGTCCTTTGAGTCGAGGGGGGTCAGGCGAAGTGCGTCGACGGTCAGGTCGAGAAGTCGGTCGACTCTCTCCGTTGCGTCGGTCGCCGTGGTCGACAGGAACACACCGAGGAGCATCATCGTGACGTCCTCGGGGTCGACGTCCGAGCGCAGCGAACCGGCCTCGGCGCCGCTGCGCAGCATCAGAGCGATGGCCGCCGTGATGCGTTCCCGCGTCGCGGGCGTGGCGATGCTCCCCGACGCCCAGCCGGCGCGCAGCGTGTCGGACATGCCGCGCTTGATCTTGAAGAACGCCGCGTACCGGGTCATCCACGCACGCAGGGCGGCCGCGGGCTCGATTTCGTCGAGCAACTCCGGTGCACTGGAGACGACTTCGTCGAGCTCCGCGGCGTAGACCGCCTCCACGAGCGCCTCCCGGGTTGGGAAGTGCCGGTAGAGGGTGCCGATCCCGACGCCGGCGGCGCGGGCGACTGCGTCGAGGCGGACGGCGTCCGGCGTCGCGGCGAAGGCGTCCCGGGCGGCATCGAGGAGTCGGTCACGGTTGCGCCGTGCGTCGGCGCGAGCCGGGCGGGCGGGCGCTGCCGCGTCGCGGCCAGTGGCCGTGGGCTCGGTCCCAGACAAAACGGAGAACCTCCGGTTAGTGCTACGTTGGACGAAGCGGAGAGACTCCGCTTCATCCATGCTCCCACGCGAAGGAGACAACCGATGGCTTCCCCCACCGGATCCGATCAAGTCACCGCGTCCGGCGCACCGCGCGCCGGTGGAGCCGGTCGGCTCGCGAACCGCGCAGTCTCCCGGATCGGCTTCGGCGCAATGCAGCTGGAACGTCTGAAGGGCGATCGCACGGCGGCGATCGCGCTGCTGCGCCGCTGCATCGACCTGGGCATCGATCACATCGACACGGCCCAGTTCTACGGACACGGCTTCGTGAACGAGATGATCCGCGAGGCCGTCCGGCCCGAGGACGACGTCATGGTGGTCAGCAAGGTCGGCGCCGAGCCCGATTCGGACGGCCCGCTTCCGCTCCGCCTCGCGCAGCGCCCCGAACAGCTGCGCACCGCCGTCGAGGACAACCTGGCCACCCTCAAGGTGGAACAGATCTCCCTGGTCAACCTCCGCCGCACGGACACCGGGCCCGGTCTGCGCGCTGAAGGAGATCAGGTCGTCCCTCTCGACGACCAACTTGCCGTGATGACCGCCCTGCGTGACGAAGGCAAGATCGGCGCGATCGGCCTCAGCAGCGTCTCCCTCGACGTCCTGCGCAGCGCGCTGCCCGCGGGCATCGCGTGTGTTCAGAACTCCTACAACCTGCTGGCCCGCGACGACGAGGACATGCTCCGCCTGTGCCGGGAGGAGGGGATCGCCTGGGTTCCGTACTTCCCGCTCGGCAGCGCCTTCAACGGGATGCCGAAGGTCACCGACGAGCCCACCGTCATCACCGCCGCACGTGAGCTGGGCACCACACCAGCCCAGGTCGGGCTGGCCTGGCTGCTCCACCATGCCCCGAACGTGCTGCTGATCCCCGGCACGGCCGACCCCGAGCACTTGGAGGCGAATGTGCGGGCCGGAAAGGTCACGCTCGACCCGGCGACGCTCATCGCCTTGGACGCCGCCCCTTCACGCTCGAGAGACATCGCACTGGACTAGCGATTTCGGTGGATCACCGGGCAGACCAGAGGAAGATGCCGGCGATGTGGAGTCCGGCCCGGTAGATGGTCGCGCTCTGTGGGGTGCGTTCTCCGCGATCGTGTGCCGGATGCCCCGGCGGCGCAGGTAGTCGCGGCAGGGGCCGTTGCTGTAGCCCCTGTCCGCCGCGACGGCGGCCGGCTTCTTGCGGCGCCTTCCCAGCCCGAGCCGGGGATCCCGGGTCTTCTCCAGCACCGGCACAAACTGGGTACAGTCCGTCCCCTGTTCCGCCGTGACGATCAGGGACAGCGGGCGGCAGTGGCCGTCGGCGTTCAAGTGGATCACGCTGGTGAAGCCACGCGAACGGCGAGAAGCCGGAATTGGCGCGAGGCAGGCTCGAAGCGGGCAGCGTGATCCGCGTCTTCGCCAGGAGGCATGGAATGGTGATCGCCCAGAGCACAGGCCGATCGACGGGGGGAGGCACGGCGGTCATCGGGGACTCGCGCCGAGTTCGTGGCGCACGTACTGCGCGCGCACCGAGCGGACGCCCAGCGCGACGGCGGCGCCCACGATCACCACGAACCCGAGCATCACCACGCGGGCGGACACGTACTGCGTCGCGATGCCGAGTGCGACGACCGGCACCGACAGACCGAGGTAGGCCCCGAGGAAGAAGAAGGCGAGCGCCTCGGCCCGGGACTCGGGCGGGGCGGTCGCCCCGGCCGCGGTCAGTGCGCTGCGGAAGGCCAGTCCTCCACCGGCACCGGTCAGCACCCCGCCGATCACGAACATCGCCAAGCTGGGCAGCCACATCCCGCCCACCAGCAGGGCCAGGCCGGGAACGAGCACGAGCGGGCCCGTGCGCAGCGTGAGCGCAAGCGGGGCGCGGCTCAGTGCTATCTGGGCCACCGCTCCCGCGGCGAACGCGGCGAACGCCACGGCCCCGGCCACCGCATGGGAGCTCTCGTGCAGGGTCCCGGCCAGGAAGGAGGGCGCCAGGGAGTTGAAGATTCCGTAGACGGCGAACGCACCCAGGCCTGTCGCGACGGCGGCGAAGAACATCCGGCGCGCGTGCTCCGGCACCGCGATGCGCTGCGGCCGGTACCGCGGGGCCGGATCCGGCAGGTCCGCGGTCTCGGGCGAAAAGGCGACCAGGACGGCCAGCGCGGCCAGCGCGACGAGGAACACCACGTAGGGCAGCACCAGCGGCTGGGGGGCGTACTGGGCGAGCAGCCCGGCGACCAGCGGACCGAACCCGCTGCCGCCGAGGTTGGCCGCGGTGGCGACGATCTGGGAGCGGCGCGGCGAGCCCGACCGTCCGCGCCAGGTTCCCAGGTGCAGTTCGCTCAAATACGCGGTGGCCGTCGCGGTGGTCAGGCCGACGGAGACACCGGAGAGGACCCGGGCCACCAGCAGGCCGGGCAGGCTCGGCGCGAGCACGAAGACAAGCGCGCTGACGATGTTGAGCAGCAGCGCGGGCAGGAGCACCCGCTTGCGGCCGATCCAGTCGGAGAGGTGGCCGGCGAGGAAGAGGCTGGCGATCACACCGACCGCGTACACGGCATACACGACGGTGATCATGATCGTGGAGAAGTGGTCGCGCCGCTGATAGAGCACGTACAGGGGAGTCGGCACGGCCGAAAAGCCCATGTTCACCAGAAAGGCGAGCGTGGTGGTCCAGAAGCCGAACGAGTGGTGCCGATGACGTCGGGTGGGTCGGTGGCGGTGCGCCCGCGGCTCCGCCCGCCCTGCGGGGATGACAGACAAGTACGGCTTCCTTTTCCAGGTGCTTGCTCGAGACAGCAGCGGCGTCGTTTGCCCTGCCGAGTCGCCCTTCAGGCTCCCTGGCTCGCTTTATGATGTCCAACGAAGAAAATTGATGGGGATCATTAATAGGCTGCATGAGTGCGGGAGGAGCACGACGTGGAGCTTCGGCACTTGGAACACTTCGTGGCCGTCGCCGAGGAGGGCAGCTTCACCCGCGCCGCGGCCCGGCTGCACCTGGTGCAGTCGACGCTCTCTGTCTCCGTGCGGTCCCTGGAGCGCGAACTCGGCGGGAAGCTGTTCAACCGCACTACGCGCCAGGTCGAACTCACCGACGCCGGCCGTGCCCTGCTCGACGAGGCGCGCACCGCCCTCGCGGCGGTGGACGCGGCCCGCGACGCCGTCGCAGCCGCGCAGGGCGGTGTGCGCGGCACCGTCAACGTCGGCATCATGCACTCGCTGGCGCTGATCGATCTGGCCGCCACCCTCACCCGCTACCACCGGGAGCGCCCGCAGGTGCAGATCATCCCCAGCACCGCTCCGGGCGGCTCAGCCGAACTCGTCACCCGGGTGCTCGACGGCAGCCTCGACCTGGCCTTCACCGCGCTCCCCGGCGTGTACCCCGCAGGCGTGACGCAGCGCCTGCTCGCGTCCGAGCCCCTACTGCTCGCCTGCCCGGAGGGCCACCCCCTCGCCAAGCACCCGGTGATCCCGCTCGTCGACCTGGACGGCGAGCGCTTCGTGGACTTCCCCGTCGGGTGGGGCACCCGCGCCAGCGTCGACCGCATGTTCACCCGTAGCGGCCTGCGGCGGGAGATCGCCGTAGAGGTCGCCGACATCCCCACGGTCGTCGACCTGGTCCGCGCCGGATTCGGCTGCGCCTTCGTGAGCGCCTCGCTGACCTCCGGCACCCGCGCCGACGCTCTCGCACTGCGTCCGGTGCAGCCCGCACCCCGCTTCGAGGTCTCCCTCGTCACCGCCACGGAACGCCGCCCGTCCGCCGCCGCCAGGGCGTTGATCGACCTCGTCCTGGCCACTCACGCCACCCCCCAGGACGACGACTCCAAGGCGTGATCAGGCCGGTCCGCGGGCCGCCTCGACCGCCACGGCCGGTCGACGTCCTCGACGTCCGCCACCAGAAGGCCAACCTCGGCGTAGCGGGAGTGGGGACAGGGCATCCATTCGGGCACCGGGAACTCCGGTTCCCGGGCGGGCTTCCGCGCGAGCGTCGTCCCGCCGGGCCCGGGAAGTCCGTTGACCGCTACAGCCGACAGGCCGCGACCCTAACGGTGTCGTCGGCGCCCGCGGAGCACACCCCCGACTCGGCGGGTCCACGCCCCCGTCGACTCGTCCGTGACGCGGATCCCCGCGGACCGCGCCCAGTTGCTGCTGATCCGGCCCCAAGATGGCAAGGGGACCCAGGGGTCGTGCGGGAGGCGGCCGGTGAGTAGGGGGCGCAGGTCCGTGTCGTGTTCGGCCCAAAGGGTGGAGAACTGGCTGCGGGTGACCCGGAGGCTGGTGTTGAGCTGGGTCACGGCCGCCCGGGCGCAGTCCTCGCGCCATTCGTCGCCGTGCCAGTCACCCGAATTCGCGGGAGCGTCCACCGCCAGCGCCAGGCTGAGGAAGCAGGCGGCGTTGTAGTGGACCAGATGTCCGGCGGCGGCCCTGTTGGAACCACGATGCCGCGGCGCCGCACCCGTGGTCAGCGCCCCGCGGTGGGTGTGCTGCCCAGCGTGGCCCCCGCCGCGCGCATGATCGGCGTACAGCAGACGGCGCATCCCCCAATTGCGGCCGCCTCGTAGCCAACCCCAGAGCGCCCAGCCGCTCGTGACCTCGCCGGCAACGACGCGGAACGCCTTCCGGAGCTTCTTGGGCGGCCTGGGGGGACTGGGGTTCGTCCGAAGTTCCTCGGCCGCGTGGGCGATCTTCACGGCGCCGAGGAAGGAGCGGCGACGGGTCCGAAGCGAGGGGCGGGGCCGCTCGGGGGCGAACCACTGCCGCCAGTAACGGCGTTCACCGAGGTTGCGGCGGCCCGGAAGCCAAGTGCGGGCGTAGCGGCGAAGGATGGCCCGCCGGGAGAGGCGCTTGCGGAGCTGGCGGAGGTGGGCACGGGAGCTCGATGCGTCGTCCGACTGCGGACCTCGGGCGCGGGCAATGGCCAGGCGGTACGCGGTCTCGATGTGCTCAGGCCACAACTGGGCGCAGTACGTGTAGATGTCGATGGCACTGCGGATGTGGTCGGCTTGGTTCCGCCCCCCGAAGGTCTGGGCGATGAGCTCCTGAAATCCCGCCCGATGGAGCCGGACCGGCAGGTTTCCGTGCACCAGTTCCGCGGCCTGCGCGTAATGCTTGTCTGCGCGCTGGGCCTGCTTCTTGCTGGCCCTGCTCCGTCCCCGCGCAGCCAGCGCAAGAGCCAGCTCCTGCGCCTTGATGCCTATGCGGTAGAGGCGGTACGCCGCGGGGTCGTCGCCCCAGCTCTCCCAGCGGGGGATACGATCCTTCGAGCGCGGATCCGCGAGGATCTTGACGGTGCAGTAACAAGCTATCCGCTCGTACAGCTCCCTCTCGCGGCCGTCGGGGGCCCCGTCCGTCCGCGTGGCGGCTTCGACCTCCATGATCGTCGCCGCCACCACCGTGTTCTTGGGCATGTACAGGATGCGCACCGAGAAGCGGAGCTGCTCGTCGTCGGCGGACAGACAGTGCAGCATCACGTGGTACGCCTGAGGGCGGAAGAGGGCGAGCCGCTTCATCACGTCCACCCAACCGTGCGGCGAGGACGTGGTCTCCGGGGCCGGATCGGGGCCGATGGTGGTACCGCTGCCGGGAGTCAGGACGTTCGGGCCGAGCGTGTCGGCGGCCATGTGCTCCGTGATATACGCGGCCAGTTCGGCGGTCCGCGCGGACTCATGGCCGTGGCCGCCGTTGTGGTCCGCGCCGTCGTGCCCGTTGCCGTTGCCCCTGTGCCCGTTGCCGTTGCCCCTGTGGCCGTTGCCGCCGAGGAGGCCGCGGTCCTCGCAGACCACCACAGGCAGCAGCCGGTTACTCCGGTAACGTCTCAGCAGCCAGGACACCAGTCGGACGAGCCCGATGACGACGAAGACCAGGCCGATGCCGAGCAGCCACACGGCGGTGCCGCCGGACTGTTGCCAAAACGCCGTCCATATACTCCCGCCGCCTTGGACGGGCTGAGTTTCGGGCACGGCGAATTCCAGCCTCATGACACAACTCCCCCCCATAATCCCCCTGACTGGTCGTACTGATCCCCCTCACCGGAGATCACCAAGCCCACACGGGGTCGTAAATTGTCAACCCGCCTTCTCCGGGGCCTCCATACGCCCTGCCGGGTCGTGCAGGACGGGCCCGCCGGCCAAGCGGGCGTGGCGACCACGGCGCCCGGACGGAGACCTCACTCCGATGCGGAGGACTGGCCGAAACCCGCCCGGTCCCGTGCCGTCACCGAAGCAGGCAGCTTGAGGGAGACTTCGCCGTCCGGGGTGACGCGGATGGTCTCATTCCCGTACCGCTTGCCCGATTCCTCGTCAGCCTGCAGGAACCAGCGCTCAGCTTCCCACTGCTGCCGCGACTGGGCCTTGGTGAGCTGGGCGGCCTTGAGGTGGTGCCCGTTGCGCGCGAGCCGCTTCCCGCCACGCACCACCCGGACGCGGCCCACCGCGCGGTCGGCCTGCTCGGCACCCACCCGGTCTCGAAGGACCCGCAGGCGCCGGGACTTGGCGAACCACTCCTGTGCGCTGCGGTAGCCGCCCGCGCCCGCTTGCTCCCCTTCTCCCCGATCGGCAGGGACAAGCGGTGCGCGATCGTCCGCACGCCCGCCTGAAGGCTTTGGATATGCGCGAGTTGGGCACGCCTGGACAGCGCCCACTGATCATGCCTGGCCTTGGTGATGCTCCCCGCCCAACGCGACGAACACTCCCCCGTCAGGGCCCGCTTACGCTCCGCCCACGAATCCGAGGAGTGCTCCAAGCCGTCGGCGCACCGGCGTTTGAGGTCCCTTGCGGCCAGCGAGCCAAGACGCGCGCCCACCAGGCACAACACCTCCTCGTCCTCGGCCCACACGGGTCCGGATCGCCACGCCCGACGGGCCAACGGCCACGAAGGGAGCAGCGATCATGCGCAACGACTCACCACCCATCGATGTACTCCCTCCAACACGCTTGAGCAGCAACAGGAAGAACGGTACGGGCCAGCACTGACATCAATGCCCGCCATATGACGTGTGCGCGCTGCAACACCACGAACCAGTGCATGCTCCTGCACACTCACACACGCTCCTGCACATCCGAAAACGAACAGTTCCCCACCCCTCGGGTGCCTCGGTGCGCCGCCGCGGCGCGGCTGGTGTGGCCGGTCGCGCGCTCCTCGTCGAGGCCGAGGGCCCACTACGTGCTGCGCGTCCGGTAGACGTGCCCAGCCGGTCGGCCGTCGATCGCCACCGGGTAACGGCTTCGGCCGTCCTTGCGTGCGAAGCTGTACCGGGGCGCCTCCTCGACGGGCGCCTCGGCCGCCGCGCGGTTGACGCGTGATACACCAAGTGGCCATGTCCCGCGAATGGGGCGTGCAGTTCGCGTGGGAAGGCATCCGGGTCCACGCCCTGTGCTCCGGCCCGGTCAACGCCCCCTCCTGCAGGAGCTGTTCGTCAAGGACCCCGAGCGGGCCGCGCGCCGCCTGGTGCACATCCCGGTCGGCCGGTTCGCGGAGGCCGAGGAGATGGCCGCGGCGATCGTGTTCCTCGCCAGCGACGACTCCTCCTTCGTGAACGCCACCGACGCCCTGGTGGACCACGGGTTCTCGGGCGCGTGCGTGACACCGCTGTGAGGCGGGCGGGATGGTCAACCTCGATGGCCGTGCCGTCAGTTCGTAAGGGTAGGGTGCCGCCGTGGACATGACGACTCCTGGGTGGTACCCGGACCCGTGGCATGAGGGCGGCGGCCCGGCGGGGCATCGGTGGTGGGACGGCACGACCTGGAGCGAGCATGTGCAGGCGCCGCAGCCGCCCGGCGGGGGCAAGCAGCGCCGCGGCCTGGTCGTGGGCGTCATAGCCGGCGCCCTCGTGCTGGTCGCGGGGGGTGTCACGGCGGCGGCGGTGCTGACTGGCGGCGACGGCGGCCGCAAGGCACCGTCGGCCCACGGGGCTGCCTCCCCTGACCGGCACGCGCCGAGCCCGTCGGCGTCGCACCCCGCCCAGCCGAGCCCGTCGGCGTCGCACCCCGCCCAGCCGAGCCCTTCCGGATCCGCGGGCGAGGACCGCCAGAGTGGCGGGAGCCGGCCCCCGGGGCAGCGCCCGGCCGTCACCGGACACGTCGACGACACGGTCAACGGCCTTCGCGTCCCCCTGCTGCGCGGCTGGCGGGGCACTTCCACCAAGACCGGCGCGGGCCTCGGGTACGGCACCGTGTACCACTGCCCGGCGGTGCCCGCCGACTCCTGCCTGCCCGGCGGGGCGTACACGCGGGTCATCGCCCATCCTGGCGACCTGACCCTCGAGGAGCTGGCACAGGCCGAGATCGGCGAGGTCGCGCGGAGCACGTACGGTACGAACACGAGCGGTCGGCAGGACTACGGCGGCATCACCGGACATCGCCAGACCGCCGCGGGGCCTGTGATGGTCGCGGGCCGGAAGGGGTACTTCATCCGCTGGAAGGCCAGCACGGGCAAGGGGCCCGGCGCCGTCGTGGAAGCAGTGGTGTTCCCCTCGCCGTGGGTCCCGGGCCGCTATCTGCTGCTCGGCTTCGGCTTCGATGACAACAGCAGGGGCCCGTCCGTGACGGACATGGAGTGGATCACCGATGGCATCGAGCGCCTCGATGGCGGCGGCAGCAGCGGCGCCAGCGCCTGACCGTGGCACCGCCCGGCCGTCACAGGAACGTCCGGCCCTCGCGGCGGTACGTCGGCACGGTCGCCGTAACCTCGTCGCCCTCGATGAGGTGCAGCGTGTCAACGCGTTCGCATAGCTCGCCCGCCTTGGCTGCCGGAACCACACCTTGTCGCCGATGAGGAGGTCGTCGGCGGGCGCGCCCAACAGCGGCGTCTGCACCTCGCCAAACCCTCGTGGGGGTCGTGCCTCAGCCCCTCGGGCGGGTACGGGACGGGCTGCCGGTCGCGGCCCGCGGCGCCCGCCGCCGGATAGGCGTCGCCCAGCACCGGTCACCCCCCGACGCCCGGCCTACGCACGAACCGCTGGGCGAACAACGCGACCGGACGCCCGCTGAACGAGGTGTAGTTGTCGAACAGCCGTGGCACATACAGTCCCGAGCCCGCCGCGATCTCGGTCACCGCGCCCCGCCTCCGCCGCCGCGCCGCGAGAGTCTCCAGCAGTGTCTTGAACGGAGCCGGAGTGAGTCGGCGACGCAGGTGCGGTAGCGCAATCTCCGACGTTGGTGACGGTTTCCTGGTAGGACAACTCGGGGAACAGCGTTAGTGCGAGGACGAAGTACACGCCGACGCGGGAGGGCAGAGCACGCAGCCGCCGCTGCACTGTCCTACGGGCAGGCCCGCGCGCTGCTGGACCAGCACCCCGCGCGGCGCGAGCCCGGCACCCGTTGGGATCTGCTCGAGTAGCGCCGCTCCGGTCTGACCCACTTCGGCGAGGCACGAGGCCGGGACGAGCCTGCTGATGCTGATGGCGAAGTCCTGACACAAGAGGGCAGAGAACGTTGGCCGCTACTTCAAGCCTTCGCCGGAGGCGATCGCCAAGGAATCCAGCCTGCTTGCGCCCGGCGGGAGCAGGCGTTGAGGGCTCCGCCTGGGCGGCTGCTGCCGGGCCGTCGCTGTTATTCCAGTGCAGTTGCCTTGCACAGCAGCACTGACCGTTCGCGGGCGTTGCCGCACAGGCGGGCGGCGAGCTCCAGCTCGGTCCGTGCCTCGGCGGTCCGGCCGAGCCGGACGAGCAGCTCGCCGCGCACGCTCGGGAGCAGGTACGAGCCCGACAGGCGGCCGGAGGCAGCCAGTTCGTCCACGACGGACAGCGCCTGCTGCGGCCCTTCGGCCATCGCGATGGCGACCGCCCGGTTGAGTTCGACGATGGGTGACGGGGCGATGCGGCAGAGCGCCTCATACAGGAGGACGATGCGCTCCCAGTCGGTCTCCGGCACCGAAGACGCCGACGCGTGGCACGCGGCGATCGACGCCTGCAGACCGTACGGTCCCAGGCCGCGCCCGAGGGCCGAGGACCGGCCGAGTGCCGCCATACCGCGACGGATCGCCGACCGGTCCCACAGACGCCGGTCCTGATCCTCCAGGAGCACCGCCCCGCCATCCGGCCCGGTGCGTGCGGGAAAGCGAGCGGCCGTGAGCTCGAAGAGGGCGAGCAGCCCGTGTACCTCCGGCTCATCGGGCAGCAACGCGGCCAGCATCCGGGCCAGTCGGATCGCCTCGTACGCCAGGTCGGGGCGCAGCAGGTGGTCACCGATCGTCGCCGTCGAGCCTTCCGTGAAGATCACGTACAGCGCGCTCAGGACACCGCCGAGCCGATGACGCCGTTCCTCTGTCGGTGGCAGCTCGAACGGGACTCCGGCTGCGGCGATCGTCTTCTTCGCCCGCGTGATCCGTGCCTGAACCGTCGGTGTGGGCACCAGGAACGCCCGGGCGATCTCCTCGCTGGACAGGCCGCCGACCACACGCAGCGTCAGGGCCACACGGGCCTCGGGCGAGAGGACCGGATGGCAGGAGATGAACATCAGCGCTAGGACATCGTCGTCGACCCGGTCGGGATCCCACGGCAGGGCGTCCGACCGGTCCGGCGGGACCACCACGCCCGAGCTCTGGTCACCCTCGGTGAGCCAGCCTCCGAGCATGGTGTAGCGCTCGTCGAGTGCCGACCGGCGGCGAAAGTTGTCGATGGCGCGCCGCCGCGCGGTCGCCAGCAGCCAGTTCACCGGGTGCGTGGGCGCACCGTCGCGCGACCAGGAGACCAGCGCCTCCGCCACCGCCTCCTGCGCGACGTCCTCGGCGAGCTCGAAGTCCCCGGTGTAGCGGGCCAACGCAGCCACGATCCGTGCGGATTCGATCCGCCAGACGGCCTCGACGGCCCGCCGCGCCGACTCGGCGCTCGGCGGGCCGTCGGCGGCCGCGGGCGTCACAGCTGGCCGGTCCGCTCGCGCCACGCCCGCTCCCTGATGATCCACTCGTTGTCCTGCGGGAACTCCTCGATGCCCGGTACGCGGCGGACCTCGCACTTCGAGCCGGCGACGGCCGGGAGCCGTTGGGCCCACTCGACCGCTTCCTCCTTCGATGCCACATCGATCAGGTAGAAGCCACCGAACAGCTCCTTCGTCTCGCCGTACGGACCGTCGGTGACCACCGGCGTCTCGCCACTGAAGTCGACCACCACGCCCTGGGCCGGGTCGTCCAGGCCCTCGGCGGCCACGAGCACGCCCGCCCGGATCAACTCCTCATTGAAGCGACCCACCGTCTCGAGCATCTCCTCGAAAGGGGTGGCCATCATCTTCGCAACGGATTCATCCGTGCCCCGCAGGATCAACATGTACTTCGCCATCTTCGGTCTCCTCGGTCTAAGGGCCGCCCTTCGGCCTTCTCACCCCAAGGTCGAACGAGGCAGCCGCGGATCGACAGGCGGACAGAAATTCCTTGCACCCGGGCCGTGGACACCGTATCCCGGAGATCCGGACACCAAGCGATGTACAGCGACGACAGCAACCGGCCATGACCGGGGCACCTTCGAGGGACGGTTTTCTAGATCGCTGATGGCTCGACTCAGCCACTGCCCCTCCCCCGGGCACCGGCCTCATCGCCAGGAGCATCGACCGCCCCGGTCGTGCCGGTCACCGTGCTGTCGGCGTCGTTCACCGAGCCTCTCAACGAGCCCGGAGATAGGCGAGAACCGCGAGGACGCGGCGGTGGCCGGCGGCGTCCTGGGGCAGGTTGAGCTTGGTGAAGATGCTCCGCACATGCGCTTCGACGGTCTTGGGGGCTCAGGAACAGCTCGGCGGACAGGGCAAGGTTGGAGCGGCCCTGGGCCATGAGATCCAAAACCCCTCGCTCGCGTTCGGTGAGCGCCGCCAGCGGGTCGTGCACACGCTTGCGGCCCAGGAGACGAGCGACGAGTTCTGGATCCAGTACGCGGTCGCCGTTCGCGACCCGCCGCACATCGCCCGCGAACGACCACGACGCCATGGTTCTTCTCGACATGCTCGGCAACCAACAGACCCCGGATTCCGCCGACCAGAACACGGCTGGGCCTGACGGCACTCTCCGACGGCAACGAAGCCGCACACCTACGGACGTCGGTCAACGACGGCTCTCCACAGTCGAGAAGCGCTGTTGACCTGGGCTGTCGCTACAGCCGAGGTGACCTGGTCGCTCCCACTACAAAACACGCCGCCCTTGGAAAGCAGTGGTCGTAGGTCTCCCGCACAGCCACGATCAGCCAGGAATGCGTGGCCGACGTTCACCGAAGTTCGGTGGCCGAGTCGGTGAGGGCCCGGCAGCCGATCAAGATGCCTCCATTGCCGCGCGCGCCGATTCGACGAACCGCCCCTGACACCACAGATACGCCTCCCGCACTTCGTCGAAGCGTGCGCGCGCGTCCGCGTCACCACGGGTGATGTGCCACAGGCACCGGTTGACCTTCAGCGCCGCCTCCAAGACGGCTTGGGCCGCTGAGGCGGTCGCGGACGGCCCTTCCAGGAGGACGATACGGACGCTGTGCATCAGAGGATGCGTAGGCTTCACGTAGCTCCGAATGCAGCTCCTCAAGGCGCCTCAGCTGCTGGTCCGGGCTGGAGATCTCGTGAAATGCGTCCAAGACCCTCCGGTACGACTCACCGATGACATGGGCG
>NZ_JBSFJX010000083.1:0-38391 GCF_053598275.1 Streptomyces sp. NPDC001156
TGCTGGAAGCGTAAAGAACTCCCATCATCGCAGGTCACAAGGCACTTCTTCATTTTCCCAAGCGTCATCCACAGGCATCGGTCGGTGGATCGAGGCTTAGGCAAACTGGTGGCACCACCCTCAGCACACCGGGAGGCTCCTCGTGCCCGCTCCCTGCCCTGGTCCCTGCAACAACGCCTGGCGCCGCGCCGAGCAGCAGCTCGCCGCCGACGGCACCCCCCACGACATCCCCGTCACATGGGGGCAGCCCGTCCACTGCCTGCGCTGCATCGCCCGCGCACAGGCGCAGCTCCTCGAACTGCCCGAGCTGGTCGTCGCGATCAGCCTTGAAGCCGTCAACGGCACCGCCCCTAAGACGTCCGGCACGATCGGCCGCAGTCCAACGCCGTCCTGGCCCGGACAGGCCGCCCGACTGCTGACGGACCACATCGTTGGCGGTCTCCTCGACCTCGAAGACGACGTCCGCGAGTTGCGCCGGCTCCGGCACCGGCCCGGCCGCGGCACCGAAGGCCGCAACGCCGCCGGCGCCGTCCGGTTCCTGTCCGCCCACCTGGAGTGGGCCCTGGCCGAGCACCCCCTCGCCGAGGAACTCCACGAACCGCAATCCGGTAACCCTGCCGTTCAGATCTACGGATGGCATCGAGTCGCGCTCCGCTTCACCCGGCGCGACGCCCGCCTAGAGCACTATCGAGTCCCGTGCCCGCGCTGCGAGTTGCTGACCCTGTTCCGCGGAGACGCGGAGGACTACATCGAATGCAGGAACATCAACTGCGGGCTGCTCCTGACGCCCGCTGAATACTTCGACCACACCAAGCGGCTGGCCTCCGCGCAGGGAGATAAGCAAGCGGCTTGACAAACGATCGCGGTCCCGTCAGATTTGTGCGCGGATCACCATGCTCTCGAAAGGCCCCGGACCAGCTCCGGGGCCTTTCGCCGTTCCAGAGGGAGGACGCCAATGGTCATCGACGGAGACCTCGACCGCGCCCTCTGGACGACCGCCGAAGCCGCCGAAGCCGCCGGAGTAACACGAGACGTGATCTACCAATGGCGAGCACGCGGAAAGATCACACCGGTCAACCGCCGCGGCTGGCCGAAGTACCGGGCCATGGACGTCCTCCGCGCCGAGCAGTCCACCCGCCAGCGCGCCGACCGCACCCACGCCCCCGCATAGACGTCCGCCGCCGGCCGCGCTGAGGGTCGCTGCCGGCGGCGGATACCCGCCGCTCACCAGGAGGCGCCGCGTGAGCGAGAGCAACGAAACCGCCCCGGCCGCGGTCGAGCCGCCCACCGCGGACAGCGCCCTGGTCAACGCCGCCCGGCTGCTACGGAACGCCGAGATGGTCACCGACCTCGCCCTGATGCAGCGGCTGGAGAGCCTCGCGGACAGCTGGATCGCGATCGCCCGCACAATCGCCGACCGTGCCTGAACCTGACAGGAGGCCCGCACTGGTGGACCTCATCCGCCTGGTGCTCGCCGCCCACTACCGGTGGACGTGGGAGCAGGTCGCATCGATCCCGGACCACCTGCTGATCGCCGTCCTCGACGCATAGAAGCCCACCTCTCCCGGAGGCCACCATGCTCGAAGTCGTCTGCTACGTGTTCGCGTTCGTCCTCCTCGCCCTGGCCGCGCTCCTGCCGAGCAGCGTCCCGCACCGGGACCGCCTCGCCTACGCCGGCCTGGCCCTCTACGTGCTCCCCGCCACGGTCCACGCACTGCAGGCCCACTGACCGGGCCGATATCCAGGAAGGCGGTGCCGGGTGTGAGCAAAGCCGACGTGCCGCATTCCAGCGAACTCCGCATGGTCGTCCGCCGCGCGGACGGCACTGTCGAGGACCACGGCGTCGTCGCCGCCCACTACTCCAGCCGCTGGCGCGCCGCCTGGTGGCGGCTGGTCGGCCAGCCGCTCGCCAACCGTCGTATCGCCCGCTCCAACCGCAAGAGGAGAGCCTGATGGCCAACCCCGTCGTTACCGCCAAGGGGCGGGAAATCATCGCCAACCGCGTGAAGGGCTCCGGCGCGGAGCCCGTGAACCTGGCGTGGGGCAACAACCCTGCCGGCCTCGCCGCGGCCGTCTCCGACGTGGGCATGTTCAAGGAGGCTTCCGAGTCAAGGGTCGCGGGGACGTCGACGATCGTGACCGGGAACACCCCGAACGACACGTACCAGGTCACCGGGACGTTCACGTCGGGCTCGCCGCAGTCGATCGCCGAGGTGGCGCTGTCGGACTCGGCGTCCAAGCCGACCGCGGTGGACAGCGTGCAGGCCGGCTCGGGCGTGATCGGCTCGACCTCGGCGACGAACCTAGTCGTCGCGAACGGCGCGAACTTCAGCGTGAACCAGTACATCCAGGTCCGCAACGAGGTCATGAAGATCACGAACATCAGCACCAACACGCTGACCGTGACCCGCGCGCAGAACGGATCGAACGGCGGCACCGGAATCTCCACGATCGCGTCCGGCGACACCGTGACCGGCGGGAACATCCCCGGCGTCTCGAACGTGACCAACGGGTCCCTGTTCTTCCACGCCGACCACGGCGCGCAGGTGCTGAGCTCGGGCGACCAGGTGTCCTACACGCTGACGGTCAAGTTCCAGTAGCGGGCGCCCGGCGGGGGAGGGAGCGGCCCGGTGGCGATCGCTTTCGGTTCCTCGTCCACGAACACCGCGGAGAACGCGGGTTCTGTCACGGTCAGTGTTCCGTCGGGGACGGCGGACGGTGACCTGCTGCTCCTCGCGGTCTCGGTGGACACCAACGGGGTCACACTGTCCGGTGTCTCCGGCTGGACCGTGCTGGATAACTTCAACGACACCACGGACGGCGAACGGCTTTTCACGTACTACCGGGTCGCGTCCTCGGAACCGTCCAGCTACACGATCACCTCGTCGCAGAGCCCGGTGGAGATGGCCGGGGCGATCCTCCGCTACACCGGCGTGGACACGACCACGCCGGTCCACCTGCACCCGACGAAGACCACGAAGACGAACGGCACGTCGCTTGCCTCGCCGGCGTTGACCGGCGCGGCGGGTACGGACATGTCGGTGCTGATCTGGTGCCACGGGGCCGTCAGCTCCGGCACGTACACGCAGACGCTGCCCGGCTCGCCGTGGACCACGCGTATCAACCTCGTGACCGCGTTCACCGGCGGCAGCAGCTTCAACGTCGGTATCGGCGTCGTTGACCAGATCGCGGCAACGGCAGCCGCGACCGACAGCGTGTCCAAGGCGAGCGGCTTGATGTGCACCGCCGTGGCGTTGACGGCGGCGTCCGGGCCGGCCGTCTTCAACGTCACCTCGGCCGCGACCTCCACGACGAGCGCAGGCACCGGCCGGCTGGCCGGGCTGGCACAGGCAGCCGCTGTCACGACGGCCGCCGCGGTCCTTCGACTCCTCGCGTTTCCGCCCTGGCCGCGGTGGCAGCGCTTACGGCCGGCCTCGGCCGGAAGGCCGCTGTGGCTCGCGCCGCCGCGGCCACCTCGGCGCCTGGCGTGGCCCGCGCGGTCGCCCTGACCCGCCCGGCCACTGCGACGACGGTTTCCGGCGCCGTCCGGGCCGCGTCTTTGGCCCGGGTCGCGGCCGTCACGACTGTGACGTCTGCCGTACGCCTGGTGGTCCTCGGCGTCCTCGCCGTGGTGGCCGGCACGGTCGGGACGTGCCGCCGCGCCAGCATCCTCGCCCGGGCCGCGGCAGCCTCGACTGCCTCGGCCGTACGGCGCGGGACCGTCCTGAACGCGTACGTCACCACCGCCGCGACCGGCGCCGGCGCCCAGCGCCAAGCCGCCCTGCCGCGGCAAGCAGCCGTCACCACCACCAGTACGGCGCTATGGGGCCGCATCACCAGCGTGCTCGTCCAGGCCGCGACCACCACTGCTGCCACGATGGCCCGCGCGACGGCGCTGCCTCGGGCGGCCACCGTGCTCCTGGTCAGAGGACGCGCTCGAGCGACCGCGCTGACCCGGGGCGCCAGTGCCACGACCGCGTCCAGCATCCTGCGCGCCGCTGACCTCGCCCCCGCGGCAACGGTGACCAGCAGCCCGGCCACGATCCGGGCCACGGCCCTGGCCCAAGCAGCCGCCGCAGCCACCACCTCGGCGTGCCACCGCGCCGCGGGACTGGCCCGCGCGGGCACCGCGACCGCCACAGCGGCCGTCACGCGGACGCTGCGGACCGTCCTGGCCGCCACCGTCACCCTGCCCGCAACTGTGCGGCGCGCCGCTCAACTCGCGCGCGCCGCGACCTCGTCCACGACCGCCACCCGCCGGCGCCTGGTCTCGCTTGCCCGGCCGGCGACGGTCACGCTCTCCACGGGCCTCGCGCGCGGGCAGGCCTTCGTCCGAGCCCTGGCCGCCGCGGTGACGACCACCGCGGTAAGCAGCATCACCGGGATCGCGCGCGGCCTCATCCTCGCCGCGACCGTGGCCACCGGCGCGGTACTCGGCAGGGCTGCTCAACTCCAGGCCACGGCCGTCGCCGTGACCGAGAGCAGCGCCCGACGTGCCGCCGAGCTCCTGGCCTCCGCGGTCGTGCTCCTCCAAGGGCAGACGGCCCGGGCCGCGGGCCTGGCCGTGGCCGCCGTCGCAGCAGCCGGCGGGGCCGTGCAGCGCGCGACCGCCCTCGCCCGGACGGCCACCACAACCGCCGCCGCGGCGAAACACCGCACCGCAGGCCTCGCCCGCGCCGCGCTCGCCACCGTGGGCGCCGGCCTCACTCGGATGCCGACGCTCCGCCTCACCGCCAGCAGCACCCCGGGGGCCGACCTGCGCCGGGCCACGAGTCTCGCCCAGACGGCCGCCGTTGGGGCTGTCGCGGGCGCGCAGCGGCTCCTGTACCGGGCCCTCGCCGCCGTTGTGGCCACGACGGCTGCCGAGTCGCTGCGGGCCGCCGCGCGCCTGGCCCTCGGGGCAGTCCTGGCCACCGCCGCGAGTGCAGGGCGCAGGATCCGCCTGGCCCGGCCCGCGACCGTCACCGCGGCCGCTGCGACCGTCCGCCAGGCAGTCCTGACCGCCTACCGGGCCGCAGTCCTCGGCGTGGCCGGTATCCGCTCCGGCCGCTTCTACGCGGTGGCCCTCCACGCCGCCGCCGCGCTGCACTCCGCGGCCACGGCGGTGCGCAGCAACCTGCACCAGCTGCTCGTCATCGCGCGCGGCCCGTTCGGCCGCTGGCACGCCGGCCAAGACGACAGCGGCTGGCAGGCCGAGGGGCTCCCCGGCCGCTGGCAGACGGAACAGAGCCCGGGCCGCTGGCGGTCCTGGCTGACCCGATCCCGCTGGAACGTTGACGAGTAGGGGGTGCCAGGGTGCAGACGATCGACCGTGATTCCCGCGAGTACGTCGGCGCGGAGGTCTCCGTCACCGTCCAAGGCCAGCCCTACAACCCCACCAGCGACACGGTGGAGTTCGCGTTCACCACGGCCAACGCCCGCCCCGTCACCTGGTACACGGGCGGCTGGGACGGCACCAACACCGGCAGCGGCGCCTACCGCGCGCAGGTCCTCATCGGCCCCGGCAGCCCTGGCCCGACGCTCACGCCCGGCAAGTACACGGTGTGGCTCCGCATCACCGACAACCCCGAGCAGCCGGTCATCAACTTCGGCTACCTCACCATCACCTGAGGAGAACGGCGTGGACGCCCTCACCCGCCAGAAAGCAGACCGTCGATGAGCGTGACGTACCAAGGCACCCGCGACATCCCCATCGACGAGATCACGCCCTATCCGGGCAATGCCAAACGCGGCAACGTGGAGCAGATCCTCAACAGCCTGCGCCGTAACGGCCAATACCGCGGCCTCGTCATCCGCGAAATCCCCGACGGCCCCCTCATCGCGCTCGCCGGCAACCACACCATGCAGGCACTTGCCCTGCACGGCGCCGGCGACTGCGGCGAGACAGTGAAGGTCGGCGGCAAGGAACGGCCCTGCGGTGTCTGCCACAACGGGCCGTGGGAGCCGGTGGCCCGCTGCGAGGTCTACCAGTGCGATGACGCCACCGCCCGCCGCATCAACCTGGCCGACAACCGCACCGCGGAGCTGGGCACGTACGACAACGAAGCCCTCGCGGAGCTGCTCAGGGAGTTGGACGGGGACTTCGATGGCACCGGCTACACGCCGCAGGCCCTGGATGACCTCACCTCGCTGCTGGAGTTGCCCCCGGAGGACGCCGACGAGCTCACCCGCAGCCACGGGGAGCCCAACGACGAGGTGTTCCGGCCGCAGATCCAGCTCACCGTAACCGCGGACACCTTCGACCGGTGGCGGGCCGCGCTGGATGCACACAAGGGCGACGATGACGAGGCCAAGCTGCGCGGGCTCCTCACCGAGGTCGAGCAGGCCCGCGAGGACAGCGCGTGAGCGCAGACCTCGACCAGCCGTTCAAGATCCTGTCCTCCTACGCCTACTTCGGCACCAAGAACATGGACCACTTCCTGGACCAGTTGGCGACCGGTCAGGGGATGGTGTTCGGGGACTCTGGCGCGCACTCCGCGCGCACCCTCGGCCTGACCCTCACGATCGAGGGCTACGCCGCGTGGTGCCGTCGCTGGGATCACCTGCTGACGCTGTACGCCAACCTGGACGTGATCGGCGCCCCTGAGGCCACCTGGAAGAACCAGCAGACGCTGGAGACCCGGTACGGGTTGTCCCCGATCCCGGTCTTCCACACCAGCGCGCCCTGGTCCTACCTGGAGCGGTACCTGGACGAGGGGTACACGTACATCGCCCTCGGCAAGCTGCTCGGTAACCCGGTCAAGGAAGTGCTGCCGTGGCTGGCCAAAGCCTTCAAGATCGCTGAAGGGCGGGCAGTGTTCCACGGCTTCGGCATGACCGTGCTGAGGGCACTACGGGAGTTCCCGTTCTACAGCGTGGACTCCTCCACCTGGACCAGCCCGTTCCGGTTCGGCTACATGATGCTGTTTGACCGCGGCCAGTGGGTCAAGGTGTGGCTACGGGACCGCGACGCGATCCTCCAGCACCGGGAGCTGATCCGCGCCCACGGACAGGACCCGCTGGTGTTCGCGTCCCGGGCCACGTACAACCGCCGATACGCGGCGCAGGTGGCCGCCGCCGCGTGGCGCCGCTGCGAGGAGTACGTGCGCGACCGGCACGGGCCCATCACCATCCCGGACGGCCCCCACAACCCGGTCCCCCGCAACGGCCGCATCGCCACCCCGGGCTTGCACCTGTACTTCGCGGACGCGACCACCACCAACCTGATCAACGCGTCCGTGGGTGTGCAGGCCGCCCGACAGAAAGGCGTCATGCGATGAGCGACAGCGACCTCCTGCGGACGGTCACCGTCGGCCCCGTCCCGATCTTCTTCTCGAACGTCAACCGGGCCATGGGGCTCCGCGCCCACTCCCACACCGGCGCGGTCACCGTCGTGTACGACACCCTCGGCGGGCACGGCTACCCCAGCTTTCAGGAGACCAACGAGGCCCTGGAACGGCGTATCCACGAGCTGACGCGCCGCGTGTTCAAGGACGCCACCAACGAGGACGTCGCCGACCGGCTGTGGGCCCACCTGGACGGCTACGTGGCCTCGGAGTGGGAGAAGTGGGGCGGCGCCTACCAGCTGCGCGCCGTCCACCTGGACGTCGTCGGCGTGCACGACAACATCGGCCACGACAACGGCACCACCCGCTACACGGTGGCCCGCCCCTACGGGCAGGAGGTCACCAGCCGATGAGCCATGCCGTCACCGTGAGGCATAACTTCGAAACCGGCCACAGGCTGCCGCACCTCCCCGGCAAGTGCGTCAGCCTGCACGGCCACTCCTGGTGGGCCGCAGTCACCGTCGAAGCCGACGAGCTGGCCGACGGGCTCGTCGTCGAGTTCGGCCCGTTCAAGAAGGCACTGCGGGAGTGGATCGACACCCACCTGGACCACGGGGTGATGCTCGGCCCCGAGGACCCGCTGCTGCCGATCCTGCGGGCCAACCAGTGCAAGGTGCACGAGGTTGAGGGTTGGCCCACTGTGGAGAACGTCGCGGCCATGATCGGGCAGGCCGCAGATGAGGCGCTCCACGGGCTGGTCCACGCCCCGGGCGCACGCGTCACCCGCGTGCACATCCAAGAGACGCACGTGAACGACGCCACCTGGACCGGCCAATGACCGGCATCACCGGCACGCCGACGCTGGTCGTCGCCGAGGTGTTCTCACACACCGTCCAGGGCGAGGGGCCGTCCACTGGCCGGCGGGCCTCGTTTATCCGCCTCGGCGGCTGTAATCTTTCCTGCACATTTTGTGACACTCCGTACACCTGGGACGCGTCCCGTTTCGACCTGCGGACGGAGCTGACTCGGCAGCCCGTGGAGGACCTCGCCGCGCGCGCTCTGCAAGGTGCCCCAGCGATTGTCGTCATCACTGGCGGGGAGCCGCTCATGCATCAGCGGCAGACCGGGTGGGCTGCTCTCCTGGACCGCCTGGCCGCCGCCGGGGTCGAGATCGAGGTGGAGACGAACGGCACCCTCGCGCCGACCCCGTACACCGGGCAGCGGGTGAGCCGCTTCAACGTATCTCCGAAGCTGGCGCACGCCGGCGACCCGCTGTCCATGCGGATCCGCCCGGCCGCGCTCCTCGCCCTGGCCGCCACCGGCCGCGCCGTCTTCAAGTTCGTGTGCGCCACCGAGCAGGACGTGGCCGAGGCCGCCGACGCCGTGGCCGGGCTGGGTATCGACCCGGCCCACGTGTGGGTCATGCCGGAAGGCACCGACACCACCTCCCTGTCCGAGCACCTGGCCGTCATCGCTGATCCCGCCATCGCGGCCGGCTTCAACCTCACTCACCGCCTTCACGTTTTGGCGTGGGGGAACGAGAGGGCCCGATGAGCACCCTTACCCCCTCACCTGACGAGGCCTCCGAACGGTTCACCGCCGGCCTTACCGCCTGGCTCGCATCGCGCGGACTCGACCCGGAGGACCCGGCCCTCGCGGACACCCCGGCCCGGTGGCTGCGCGCGCTCGAGGAGTTCACCGCCGGCTACGAGGACGACCCGGCCGTCCACCTCGGCCGCACGTTCCCTGTGGAGCACTCCGGGCAGCCCATCGCCGTCACAGGCGTGCCGTTCACGTCCCTGTGCGAGCACCACATGCTGCCGTTCTCCGGGACGGCCACCATCGCCTACCAGCCGGCGCCCGGGGCCTCCGTCGCGGGCCTGTCCAAGCTGCCCAGGGTGCTGGACGTGTACGCGCGGCGTCTGCAGACGCAGGAGCGGATCACCCGGCAGGTCACCGACGCCCTGGACAAGCATCTGGCCAGCGAGGGTGCGGCCTGCATCCTGCGCTCCGAACACGGGTGTCTGGCCCACCGGGGCGCCCGTAAGCCCGGCTCTGTGATGGTCACCGCGTCCTACACCGGGATTTTCCAGAACGACCCGGCCGCCCGCGCCGATCTGCACGCCCTGCTCGCCCTGCGGTGACGTACACGACGGGGGTGTGAGCATGCCGGCATCCAAAGCGCAGCAGGCCAAGACCGCGGACCGGCGGGCCAAGGCCATCGCTCTCCGCCTGGCCGGCGTGGACTGGCAGACCATCGCTGACCGGCTGGATTACTCCGACCGTGGCGCGGCGTGTAAGGACGTCACCCGCGCGCTAGAGCGGAACCTGGTCGAGGAAGCGCAGCAGGTCGCGGTGCTTCGGCAGGTGACCGTTGAGCGGTATGACCGGCTGCAAGCCGCGTACTGGCCGAAAGCCTTGCGGGGCGACATCAAGGCCGCCGAGATCGTCCTGAAGGTCCTCGCGCAGCGCGCGAAGATCGAGGGGACGGACGCACCTCAGAAGGTCGAGGTGTTGACGATTGACGCCATCGACGCCCAGATTGCAGCGCTCCGCGAGCAGCTCGCCGCTGCTGACGGCGCAGCTGGCGAAGCTGGAGGAGTTGAAGCGGCTCCGTACTGAGGCCCAGCGGCGGGAGACCGAGCGGCTGCGGAACATCGACGTCTTCGAGCGCCTCGGATACGTCCCCACCCCGAAGCAGGCCCTGTTCCATGCGGCCGAGGAGTTCGACGTCCTGTACGGGGGAGCGGCCGGCGGCGGCAAGACCCGGGCGCTCCTCATGGATGACCTGCGGGACTGCATCCGCTATCCGGGCATCCGTATCGGCGCGTTCCGCCGGACGTACGGGGAGTTGAAGGAGAGCCTCCTCGCGGAGTTGGCGCTGGTCGGGTACGCGGCGAAACTCGGGGCCTCATGGAACGGCACCGAGTACGAGCTGCGGTTCCCGAACGGCAGCCTGATCATGTTCCGTTACGCGGAGACCGTGAAGGATGCCAGCCGCAGGCAGGGCGGCCAGTACCAGAAACTCACGTTCGATGAGCGGACGCTGACGCCGCCCGACGTGGTCTCGTTCCTGGAGACGCGTCTGCGGTCCGGTAGCCGTCACACCCCCGTCCTCGGAGTCCGCTCCGGCACCAACCCGGGCGGCGCCGGCCACGGCGCGGTCAAGACGCGGTTCATCAAGCCCACCGACTACGGCAAGAAGATCATCACCGACGTCCGTGGCCGCACGGTGCGGTTCATCCCGTCCAAGCTGTCGGACAACCCGCACGTCAACCCCGAGTACGCCCAAGACCTGCAGGCCCTGGACGGCAAGCTGCGCTCCGCGTTCCTGGACGGCGACTGGGACGTGTTCGCCGGCCAGATGTTCCCCCAGCTGAAACGCGAACGGCACGTGATCGAGCCGATCGAGCTGCCGGGCTCCTGGCGGCGGTACAACGGCGTGGACTGGGGCTACAGCGCCCCGTGGGCGGTGCTGTGGGCGGCAGTCGACGAGGACGGCCGCGTCTGGGTGTACCGAGAGCTGTACAAGCGGCAGGTCGGCGAGGCCGAGCAGGCCCGGCTGATCCTGGAAGCCGAATCCGAGGGTGAGCGCGTCGCGGCCCGGTTCGCGGATGACGCGATGTGGGCCACCCGAGGCGATGCCAAGGCCATCGCCGCGGTGTACGCCGAGAACGGCGTCCACCTCACCCAGGCCGGGAAGGGCGCCGGCTCCCGGGTGACCGGCTGGCAGCGCGTGCGCTCCTACCTTGCGGAGGGGCCGGCGTGCCCGCACCACCGGGCGCGGGGCTGGGAAACCTGCCCGATGATCCACCTGTTCGACACGCTTACCGAGCTGTACCGGGAACTCGCGGACCTACCGCACGCCACCAAGGGCGACCCCGAGGACGCCGACACCACGGCCGATGACCACGCATCGGACGCCCTGCGCTATCTGCTGACCAACCTCGGCGCAGGCCCGGAAATGGTCATCCTCGGCGAGCAGCCGGCCGAACCGATCGGCGAGGTCCTCCAGCCCCTCGGCCCGGCCATGGCCTACCGGCCGACCGACACCGCCCCCGCGGCTGACGCGTGGTGGTCTGAAGACGACGACGAGACGCCGCGTGCGGGGAGGACGGTGCAGGCCCCGTGGGCGTGATCTCCTGGTGGAAGAGTCGGCGTTCCGAGCCGGAGGTTTTGGAGACTGCCTCGGCGGAGCGCAAGCTCCCGGAGCGGGCTGGCTTCGAGTACGGCATCGGCCCGGGCGGTCTCACCGAGACCAACCAGGGCATCGGCTCGGCCACCCAGACGGACCGCCGCTCCATGCTGGGCCAGCTGTACGAGGCCTACATGGCGTGCCCGTGGGCGTGGGCGTCCGTGAACGCGATCGCGCGCACGATCACCGCCGGCGGCCTCGTCACGGACTGGGACAACGACGACGGCGAGGGCGACGAGGAGGCCCCGGACAAGCCCGCCGAGGTGCAACTCCTCGAGGGAATGCTGGCTTTCTGCAACCCGCGGGAGAACATCCGCCAGATTTTGCGCGGCGTGATCGTGGACCTGCTGGTGTTCGGCGACGCGTACATCGAGGTCGTGTGGATCGGCAGTCAGCCGGTGGCCCTGTACAGCCTGGACTGCCCGAGCATGCTGCCGATCGCCGACGAGCACGGCACCGTCACCTCCTACGTGCAGTTCACCGAGCTCGGCCAGCGGGCCACGTTCGAGCCGCGCGAGGTCATCCACATCAGCCTGGACTCGCCCCGCTCCAGCGTGTTCGGCGTCAGCCCGACGCAGGCCGCGCTGCTCCCGATGACCGCGTGGCTGTTCGCCGCGGCCACGTCGAAGGAGATTTTCCGGAAGGGCGCGCCCCCGCAGATCCACGTCGACCACCCGGCCTCCGCTTCCGCGGCGGACATCAACCGGTGGAACGCGCAGTACCAGCAGCGGAACATCGGCCCCCGCAACATCGGGAACCCGATCAACACCAAGGGCGGCGCCGGGGTCCACGAACTGGCGCAGTCCCGGACGATGGACTACCTCGAATTCTTGAACCAGAAGCGCGACGAGATCATCGCCGCGTACGGTGTGCCGCCGGCGAAGGTCGGCATCATCGAGTCCGGGAACCTGGGCGGCGGTACGGGTGAGGCGCAGGACCGGACGTTCATGGTCAACACCTGCCAGCCGATTGCCGAGCTGGTGCTGGAAGCCCTGAACTACGCGCTGGCGAAAAACGGTTTCGGTGTCGACGGCTGGAAGTTGAAGTTCCGCGACATCGACATGAGGGACAGTAAGACCGTCGAGGAGATCCGCGACATGCGGCTCCGTAACGGCTCCTGGACCCTCAACCGGTACCGCGTCGACGTCGGCGAGCCCGCGGTCGAGGGCGGCGACCAGGCGGTCCTCGTGGACCGCGAGAACCTGGTCAAGTGGGCCGACATGGACGCCGCATCCAAGGCCAACATCGCATCCAAGCTCAAGGGCACCGCGCTGGACCCCGGCGAGCCCGTCCACGGGGAGCCGATCGGCGTGGAGAAACCCGAACCCGCCCCCGTGCCCCCGCAATTGCAGGCGTTCGCCGGCGGCCAGCAGCCGCCCGAGCCGGACGGCGACGACCAGCCGGACGACGACCTGCCGCAGGAGTCGGCACGGGCCACCTACAGGCGCCGGCTCCGCGAGGCGCTGGCCACGCTCCCGGGAGGTATCGATGAGCGAGCAGCAGCCTGACCCCGGCCCCGTCCAGCCGCCGGACCCACCAAACCACCCGCTACGCGCCAAGGACGTGCCCGCGCTGATCGCGAAGCGGATCGGCTAGGACTGTTCGTCGTCCCGCGTTACTGCCTCCTCGGCGATCGCCAGCGGCACGACAGCCGCCACACGGCGCCCGCGACTGGTCACAAAGGTGATCCGGTTTCGGACTGCCGCGTTGATCACGTCCGCCAGGTTCGTGCGTACCTCGGCGGTGCTCATCTCGACGGGCTCTTCCTTCATAACGCCAGAGTACAGACAAGGCCACTCACGTACACTGATGTACATGAACGTACAGGGTCGGATGGCCTGGATCTACACGCTGAGCGACCCACGGTCGGGCGAAGTCCGCTATGTCGGGGTCACAACTCGATCGCTTGCCGAACGACTTCGAGGCCACATCTCTGACGCCGGTCGCCAGGACCACAAGAGTCGGTGGATCCGCTCACTGCTCAAAGAGGGCGTCTCGCCGGTGATGACGGAGATCGAGGCCGTTCCAGTCGAGGACCACGGGGAGGCCGAACAGCGATGGATCGCCGCGTACCGAGCCAATGGGGCACGCCTGACTAACGCCACCGACGGCGGTCCTGGGACCCTCGGGCGCGTCGCGTCCTCCGAAACCCGAGAGCGCATCCGGCAAGCTGCTCTTGAGCGCATGAAAGACCCCGCCCGGCGCCAAGCCGTCAGCCGAGTACACAAGGGCAAGACGATCCCGGAATCGACGAAGAGGGCGGTCTCCGAGGCCGCCACGAAGCGCTGGGTGGCCTGGCGCGCGGCGGGGAGCGTCACCTCAGACGAAACGCGAGCCAAGCTCAGCGAGCTAGCCAAGGCGCGGGACCTCCAGCCCATGAACAACCCTGCGTCTCGGGCCAAGGTTGCCGAGGCTAAACAGCAGTGGTGGGACGAGTGGCGCGCGCAGGGACGCCCTGGCCGGAAGACACACTGCCCGCAAGGCCATCCTTACGACGACGCGAACACAGCGCTCGAACAGGGCGGCAATCGCAAGACGCCCAGCCGCAAGTGCCGGGCCTGCATGCGAGAGCGCGCACGAGCGCGACGGCAGGCCGCTCGCCGAAATCCCTGAACCGCATCGGCGTTGGCAGCGCCGCTGGACATCGCGCGGGGGTGCCAATGCCACATCCGATCGAGCCCTACGCCCGGGAGGCGTTCGCTGCCGGGTGGGCGCTGTCCGGTGGCCCGATGACCGAGCGGGTCAAGGCCGCGAGTGTGGCCGCGGTGCAGACGGCGATCGCGCACGCCCACGATCCGAGCATCCTCGAAGTCACGATCGACCTCGGGAAGCTGGAAGGCATGTGGGCGATCCTGTTCGGTCGCCGGGAGGAGAAGCAGGCCGAACACACGGCCCTGGTCGGCGACGCGTGGCAGGCCCTCCTCGACCGCGACACGCTGGCCGCGACGGTGGACCGGGTCCGGGAGCGTGCCGGGCTCGCGGAGGCGGACGAGGAGCGGCGTAAGAGCATCCGGGCGGAGGCCCTGGCCGCGGCGCGCGCCATGCTCCGGGCGCTCGCTGACCTGCCCGGCTGGAGCAAGGTCCGGGCCGCGCTCCGTAACGCGATCACCGCCGGCCGCGCGGAGGGCATGGTCAACGCGGTCGCCATCGCCGCCGAACGCGCCAGCCAGATCGGCCTGGACTGGAACATCGCCTTCAAGGACGCCTACCAGTCCCTGGAGCGGCTCGACGAGCTGTGGGGCGACGCGGACGGCTGGCTCGGCCGCATCGTGGACCAGGCCGCCGGAGACCTCGGCCACGTCCTCGCCCAGATGGCAGAGGACGGCGCATCCCGCGAGGCCATGATCGACGCCGCGATGGACGTCCTCACCTCCAACAGCCGCGGCGCGGTCGCGTTCGTCGTGGACTGGGCCATGACCGCCGCCGCGGACGACGGCGCCCTGAGCCTGTACCGGTCCGAGGGCGTCCAGCTGATCGACGTCATCACGGCCGGCGACGAACGGGTCTGCGAGAGATGCCTGCAATTCGAGGCCGGCAGCCCCTGGAGCGCCGCCGACGTGCCGCAGATGCCAGTCCACCCGCGGTGCCGCTGCTGCTACGCCTCGGACGTGTCCCTCGGCCATTTCGCTGCCTGGTTCAACTGACCTGGAGACCACGATGAGCATCTACCGCCCGGCCCGGGTCCTGTGGAACCTGAACACGTCCGGGACCCCCAGCACGCTGTCCGGCGCGGGCAGCGCCAACAGCGGCCCCATCAACCTGATCGACATCAGCGACGTGTGGCTGGCCGTAGCCGTGGCCGGCACGCCGACCGGGACCACGCCCACGCTGAACGTGGGCCTGGACGTTCAGGACCCGGACGGCAACTGGTACCCGACCATCGCGAAGATCGCCCAGCTCACCACGACCGCCGGCACCGGCTCCGCGTTCGCCGGCCTCCACATGCCGAACGTGGCCAACAGCAGCGCCGCCTTCGTCCTCCCGTCGTTCGGCCGCGTCACGTGGACCCTCGCAGGCACGAACCCGGTCTACCCGCAGACCTCGATCGCCCTCATGGGGAGGTGACCGGGGTGGCGACGGTCACCAGTTGTCGACGACCCGAAGGATCATCGGCAAGGCGCTCAGGTCGAAGTACTCGCGGCCCGCGATGGCCTCGGCGCCCGCGGACCGGAGCGACGTGATGATCTTACGTTCTAGCTCAGGAGCCTCGGGCATGTCGGTGATCGTCGTGACGACGCGATCGAAGCCGTCCGCGCGGTGGTGTCGAAGCCTCGCCCGCGGGTCGTACGACGTGATCCCGAACTTCACGGCTCGCGCCGCGTCGTTTGCGACGACATAGAAGACGTCCCACACCTTGTATGCACAGGTGCGGCAAATACCTCCGCCTTGTTGAACGTTGTTCGGGCGAATGAGGGACAAGTGCCCCTTCGCGCACACGACGTTATGCGGCACCTTGTTGCCGAGCCACTTCGGTTCGGCCACGGTCCCGCCCAGCTCTGTAACCCGGTCCTGAAATGCGCGCCAGGACGCGGCGGAATCATGGCCAGAGCACACTCGGCACATGCAGCCGGACTGTTGAACGTCAAATGGCCGCGGCGACGTCTCATGACCATGAGCGCAGATCACGCGGTGTGGCTTCTTGGCGCCGAGCCACTGAGGTTCCAGAACGCGGCCGCCGGATGCTTCCACAAAGCTGCGGAAGCGCTGCTCAGCGCGGGCCGTCGAAGTAGGGGCGCAGACTGGGCAGATGCCGCCGCCGACCCGGACATAGGAAGGCGTTGCTTTCGTCTCATGACCTACAGAGCAGCGAACCCGGTGCGGGGTATTGACTCCGAGTGGCTTGGGCTCGAGTACTTCGCCACCGCGTTCGGCGACGAGCTGGAGGAACAGGCGCCACGCCACGCTTTGGTCCTTGCCCGCGCAGATGACGCAGAGACCGATGCCGCGATTCACGTCACCAGGACGAGGCTCGGCTTCGTGTCCGGCGGCGCAGAGCACCCGGTGCGGGACCTTGGTGCCCAGCCAGTTCGGTTCGATCACTTGGCCGCCCAGCTCGGCGACGCGCTCTCGGAACTTCCGCCACGCTGCCTCTGAGTCGCGCCTCACCGGGGCGTGGTCAGGTAGTGCTCGATCTCGTCGATCGTGCTTCCCTCAGGCGCCGTTGCCGTGGTTCCGTCCGCTCGGTCAAGCCAGTAGAGCCCGTAATCCAAGGCGCGCGGGTCGCGCCGTCGCGAACGGCGCAGAGAGAGCCCTTGTCGGCCGGCCATCCGGCGGAGCCGATTCTCGCGAATCTTGTCGTCCGTCATGCCGGAAAGTGTACCGGGAGTGATGCTGGAAATGATGCTGGAACCCTGGGAAGGGAGGCGCCGTGGCTAAGGCGATCGCCACCATTGAGGGAACCGCCCTCGTGCCGGGGGTCAGCAGGAACGGCCGCTACTACTCGCCTGAGGCGATCGCCCGGGCGGTGGAGCGCCTGTCCGAGCGGATCGCTTCCGGGACGAACCCGGCGGTCATGCTGACCTCACACGGCGCTGACGATGACTCCAGATGCATCGTCGGTCGGCTGAGTTCCGCGTCGCTCGCCGAGGACGGCTCGGCCCGGTTCACCGCAGAGCTCGCCGACACCGACGAGGGACGCAAGATCGCCGCCCTTGTAGACACCCGAGGCGGCCCCGCTTTCCTCAAGGGGGTGTCGATCCGCGGCGCATGGGTCGGCAAGGTCCGCCGCGAGACTGGCCCCGACGGCAAGTCCTACGACACCGCCCCGGATTTGGAGATCGACGGCCTTGACTTCACCCGGAAACCGGGAGTTCCAGGCGCCGAGATCGACACGTTCACCCCCGCGGCGGGCAGCGGCCCGGCGGAGTCCGCGCCCGGTGGCCGGGTGCTCATCACCGAGTCAGTGCAGGAGGCGCTGGTGACCACGACCGTCACGGAAGCCGACGCGAAGGGCGACGACACCAAGCCGTACGGCGACGTCACCTACGCGGACCCCGGGTACCAGAAGGACAAGAAGAAGCGGTACCCCCTCGACACCAAGGCCCACGCCAAAGCGGCCTGGTCGTACATCAACCAGGCCGACAACGCCCGCCTCTACACGAGCGCGCAGCTGAAGCGGATCAAGGGCCGCATCAAGACGGCGCTGAAGACCTTCGGCGTGCAGGTGTCCACGCAGGAGGGGTGGCTGATCGAGCCGGCCGCGCAGGTCACCGAGGCGCTCGCGGAGTGCTGGGGTATGGACGCGGCGGACGCCGGGAACCTGTACGTGTCCCTCACCAACGGGCCGACCACGGTAACGGTGTCCTCGTACAGCCTGGACCCGCACGACCTCGACGCCGTCGGCCGCGCGGCCATGGATGGTGCCTGCCAGGCCTTGGCGTGCATCGACCCGGACATGGACGCCGACGTGGACGTGCCCGGCGAGCCCGACGACGACGGCGAGCCCGCGTCCGCGGCCGGCGCCGCGTGCCCGTGCGGCTGCGGCTGCGCGATCCCTGAGACGCCCGGCTCTTGCCCGTGCCAGTGCAGCGCAGGGGAGTGCGCGCAGTGCATGGGCGAGGACGACGACAGCGGCGGCGATGCGATGGAGACCGCCCCCGAGACTCCGGCCGCGGACGTGGCCGGTAGCGCCCTCATCGAGACCCCGGCACCGGAGACTCCGGCCGCCGAATCCCTAACCCAGGAGGAGGAGCCCGCCATGGCGGAGTCCACCACCCCGGCGGCCGAGACCCCGGGCAGCACCGACGGTATCGAGGCCCTCGGCGCGAAGATCGACAAGCTGAGTGACGCCCTCGCAGGGTTCGTTACCGCGCTGACCCCCCAGCCGGCCGCGGCTGCGGAGTCCGCGCCGGCCGAGCCGGTCGCCGAGGCCGCGGCCCCGGCCGCTGCGGAGGTCACCGAGACCGAGGAGCAGCGCATCCAGCGGCTCGTCGCCGAGGGGGTCGCTGCGGCGCTGCCGCGGGCGATCCAGGAGCACGTCGAGACGACCGGCGGCCCGGCCCGTAAGGGCCTTGTCGCGCCGGTCGCGGAGACTGCCGCCGCTGGCGGCACCGGTTCGGCCGGGCTGCCGGAGGGCTGGCCGCAGAAGCCGCTGCACCAGTACACCGACGAGGAGTGGCGAGCGCACGTGGCCCCGTCCACGGTCGGTGCGATCCTCGGCGCCCGCGGCGCGGCTCCGGCCGAGTAACACCCGCGGCCTGTAAGGGCCCTTCACGCTTTCTGACCGCCAGCCTGCAGGGCTGGTGCCGCTCGGCAGAGATGGTCGCCCCGGCCCCACCCACCACCCGTGGCGTGGGGCTTTTCCATGCCCGCATCCTGCCGAGAAAGGCACGTCGCCATGACTACTGGTGACCTCCGTGAGGCGCTGACTGCCGCTGGTGCAGCACCCCTCATCAACAAGATCATCGACCCGATGCTGCTGGAGTACCAGCGGCGTTACTCCCCGCTCGTGCGGTCCATCCAGTCCCGCAAGTGGGACAGCACGGTCTACTACTTCAACCAGCGGACCGCCCGCGCGGCCGGTGGCTTCGTGACGGACGGCGGTGCCCGCCCCGTCACCAACTCCACGTACGTCCAGAACCAGTTCACGATCCGCAACATGCAGAGCGTGGGCGCGGTCACCGGCTACTCGCAGGCCGTCACCCGGCAGCTCATCGGCGACCTGCGCCAGCAGGAAATCGAGGGCGGCGTCCAGGGCCTGTACTGGGACATCGAGACCGCCGTCCTGTGGGGCAACTCCGGCTCGACCCAGTTCGGCGGCTACCCGCAGTTCGACGGCCTGGACACGCTCTGCGCGACGTTCTCCGGCACCAACCAGAACGCGCTCGACGCCCAGGGCGCCAGCTTCAGCCTCGGCTGGCTGGACAAGCTGATCGACATGGTCGAGCAGCAGGCCGCGATGGCGATCGCTGACGCCTCGTGGATGCTGGTCATGTCGCCGACCGCCGCGAGCAAGGTGCAGCAGCTGGTGACGGCGCAGCAGCGGTTCATGGACAAGGTCGAGGTCGCGGCTGGTCTGAACGTGATCAGCTACCGCGACATCCCGATCATCAAGAGCTCGTTCCTGTCCGCGCGTGCCTTCCAGATGGGCACCGTGACCACGGCACCGGGAACCACCGGCGGCAGCCTCGCCACGGCCACGTACTACTACAAGGTGGTGCCGGTCATCGCCCGCCAGGGCGAGGTGCTCCCGTCGGCGGAGGTTTCGGCGGCCGTCACCGGCCCCACGGGAACGGTCACCCTGTCGTTCAGCACGCCGACCGGCCTCGACGGCGCCCAGCCGAACCTGTACAAGGTCTACCGCGGCACCAGCGCGGGCAACGAGACCCTGCTCGGCTACGTCGACGCGACGGTCGGTGTCGGCACGGACGGCGTCACCCCGATCCTCACCACGAGCATCCTGGACGACGGCGTCACCCTGACCCCGAAGAACGGCTCGACCGTGCCCGCGCAGGTCCCGGCCTCCTACCAGGGCACCAACGCGGCAATGCAGCCGCAGGGCACCTTTGCGGAGAACATCTACCTGATGTCCCGCGACCCGAACTTCGTGGTCCGCCCGTACGTGCGCGAGCTGGAGCCGCTGGACGTGTACCCGACCACCGCGTCCCCGGACTCGCTGCCGTTCGCGATCGCCTCGGACACCTGCCTCGCGGTCCGCGCGCCGAAGTACCTCGGCCGCATCAACCGCGTCAGCACGAACCTGTCCAGCTGATCCAGTCTCCGGCGGTGCGCGGCGCCCATCCGCGCACCGCCGGCCCCCCCTAGACCGAGACCCTCACATCGAAGGGAGCGCGCTATGCCGCGCATCCGCAAGGAACGGGCCGGTAGCGACAGCTTCGGCAACCACTGGCCCGAGGACGGCTCTGTCGTCGAGGTGGAGCCTGAGCACGTCGGGCCGCTGCTCGCCATCGCTGACGGCGGTTTCAGCGAAGTCACCCCGGCCGCCGAGGAGCCGGACGACGACGGCGACGGCGACGGCCAGGGCGACGGAGATGGCGGCGACGGCGACGGCGGCGAGGGCGACGGCGACGGCGACGGCGACGAGGGTAAGAACCCGGAGTTCTCCGAGGTCAACCCGCAGGCGCCGACCGCCGAGCGCAAGACCGAAGACGCCGGCGACCGGCCGAAGCCGCCGGCGAAGAAGGCCGCGGCCCGGAAGACGGCCGCCCGTAAGCCCGCTGGGGAGTAGCCCGTGGCCGCGGACTCCCCGGTCCCGCTCGCGTCCGCTGCGGACATGCAGACCGGGCAGTTCGCCGACCTGGTGCGCGACTACGGGGCGTCCAACCTGGACCAGCTGATGGTCGAGGCCACCCGCTTGTGCGAGGGCCTCGCCGGCCGCCGCCTGGCCCCGTTCACCGGGGTACCGGAGACGCACCGGGCCACCGGGATCGATCCGGACGAGTACACGGACGCCACCAGCCTGCCCATGGACATCCTCGGCAGCCTCGGCCGCTCCTACGCCAACGCACTCGGCGCCGGCGACCAGGTGCGGCACGTGTGGTTGAACGAGTTCGCGCCCCGCTACCCGGAGATGTGGGCGTACGCGAACTTGCAGGTGACGCTGGTCCGTTCGTACGGCGGCACTCAGCAGGTCAACGCGGCCAGCCTGATCGGGGCCGAGAACGACAGTGGGCACGTGTGGTTCACGCTCGGGACTTTCCTGCCGCTCGGCTCCCTGATCCGCGTCGCCTACGACGGCGGCTACAGCACCGTCCCCGCCGACCTTGCCCGGGCCTGCAAGCTGCAGGCCGCTGTCCTGGCGCTCGGCGAGATCGACCCGGGCGGCAACCAGTTCGGCCACGACCCGGGCGCGCTGCGGGACCAGGCCGAGGCGATCCTGTGCCGCTACCAGCCCACCTGACAGACGCGGGGGTGGACTGGTGAGCACAGCAGATGCCGTGAAGCGCGAGGCGGACTGGCTGCGGTCCTACAGCGCCGCAGACGGGCTGCCCGCGCTCCTGAAGACCGCCGGCGGCCCCTTTGATGTGGTGCAGGCCTACGTGCCGCGTACGGGGGCGCAGCGGCAAGCCCGGCTGTACGTGACCAGGGTGGCCCTGCGGGTGGAGCGGTTCGGCTTCAACCGGAAGATCAACCACCATCAGTTCCTTCTGCGCCTGTACTGGCCGCAGTCCTCCCCGTCCGGGCAGGCCGAGTCCGTACAGGCCGCCTTCGACGCGGCCGTGGACCTCGTCCTGCAGCGGGTCTCGGGCCTGTTCCAAGACAAGACGCACGGCGCCCGCTTCCTGTCCGTCGCGGAGGACCCCGCCGAAATCGACGTGGCCTTCGCCGACCCCGAGGCCTCAATCCAAGCGAAGGCCGAACTCACGGCCACGATCACCTACCAGGCGGACGACCAGGACTACACGTCCTAGCCCGCCCTTTCACGCCCTCGCCCGGCCCCCTGGGGCCTCTTCGTCATGCCCACCTACTGCGGGAGCCCACTGTGCGCCAGCGCAACGACACCGCCTACGCCTGGACGCTGATGAGCGATCCGCCCGTCCAGGTGCTGCCCGGCGAGGAACACGACCACGACGTCCTGCTCGACGGCTGGACCCCCGTCGAGGACAAGCCCGAGCCGGCCGCCGACGAGCCGGCGGCCCCCAAGACCACCAGCAGGAAGCGCGCCGCCGCGGCGGACACCGACAGGGACGGAGGTGAGCCGCGGTGACGCTGCTCGGAAAGCTCGCATGGGTTGGGCTCGCCAAGGAGAGCGTGCAGGGCACGTGGGTGACTCCCTCGTACTTCCTGCCCTGCACGAAACTCGACTTCGACATCAACTACGACCAGCTGAGGGACGAGTCGTACCGCAACAACGACTCCGCGCTGCAGGGCCTGTACCAGGGCGCCGGCGACTCGTCCGTGGACCTGGAGTTCAACGCCTACCCGGACGCGATCGGGTACGCGCTGCGCATCATCGGCCCGGACACCGTCACCCCGGGTGTGTCCACGACGCTGTCCTCGTCCACCGCCGCCGGCGCCACGTCGATCACCACGGCGGCGACCATCCCGCTCGGCTCCACGATCCAGATCGACACCGGGACCAAGATCGAGTACGCGGTCACCGGCACCCCGTCCGGCGCCGGCCCCTACACGATCCCCATCACCAGCCCGGCCGCCGGCCTGACCAACGCGCACACCAGCGGCGCCACCGTCGTCTCCGCGACGACGCACACGTTCAAGCAGTCCGCGACCACGCCTAAGCCCACCTACAGCCTCACGCAGTCCAACGTGTTCGAGGCGTGGGGCTACCAGGGCTGCATGCTGTCCGACGTCACGCTCAAGGTTGACCCGAAGGGCATCGTGACCTGCGGCGCCAAGTACATGGGCTGGATTCCCTCGATCCAGGCCGGCCCGTTCACGCCGGCGTTCTCGGAGCCGCCGCCGCTGCTGGGCTGGCAGTTCGCCATGACCAACGCCGGCTCCGCCTCGACGCGCGGTCTCTCGTACGACCTGACGCTGAAGCGACCCGTCGAAGCCATCCACGCCTCCAACGGCAGCCAGCAGCCCCGCGAGGTGTTCTCCGGCGTCCTGGACGCGGACATCACGTACAAGGCGATCTACGAGTCCGACGCGGACTACAACCTGTACCTGCAGGCCCTGCAGAACAACCCGACCAGCATGAGCCTCGTGCAGCCGGTCGGCGCGGGCGTGGACGCGGGCGGCGCCTCGCTGACGATCACGACGACGCAGGGCGGCTGGTCCAAGGGCAAGCCCGACCCGTCCGGCACCTACGTGCAGGGCGACTTCGAGATCAACGGCATTTACAACGCCGCCGACTCCGGCTCGGTGCAGGCCGTGCTGAAGAACTTCGTTTCAGCGGGGTATTAGGCCTCTGACCTGCGCGTTTCCTTCAACTCCCCGGCCGTGCCGCGCGTGAGGGCGTCGGGGCACGGCCGGGGTCTACGCCCTCAACGCCCTCTGCAAGGAGCACCACCCGTGTCCGGATACACGAACCCGTACGTCCTGCTGCAGTTCCCCGACCTCGGCGACAACGTGAGTGTCCTGCTGCGGAACCCGCAGCTACTCCCTCCTTCGGAGCTGCAGCCCGAGGACGTCCCCACCGACGACAAAGGCATGCCGCTGGACTCCAACGCGGCGCAGCAGGCCATGTACAAGGTGATGGCCCGGCTGATCGTCGCCTGGAAGGTGTATGAGGCCTTCGACCCGGGCGCGGTCCTGGACATCGACCCGGACGCCGACCCGGCCGACCTGTTCGAGTCGCTCGGCGCCGGCGAGCAGACCAGGCTCGGCGCGGTCACCCCGGAGAACGTGGCCCGGCTGCCGCTGGCCATCATCAACCGGATTGGTGAGGAGATCGGCCGCGTCTCGGACCCTCAGTAGGCCCGGGCTCCCCGTACTACGAGGACGTCCTCCTCCCGGTCGAGTCCATCATCGAGGGCACGTGGGGCAGCAGTCAGCCGGCGCCCGCGGAGTGGGTGGACTTCGCCCTGATGCGGAAAATGCGCTGGTCCTGGGAGCAGCTGCAGCAGACCCCGATGTACGTGCGCCGGTACTGCCTGGATTTCATCGGCCTGATCGCGGAGCACGAGGAACGCGAGTCGGAGCGGGAACGCCGTAAGGCCGAGCGCCAGCGGGGGTGAGCGATGGAGCTGCGCCCCGGGGTGTTTACCCGGATCTTCGCCGAGGTCGAACGCGAGGGCCAGGCCAAGGCCCGCAAAGTCATCACCGCGCTCGCCCTGGCCATCGAACGCCAAGCGAAGATCAACGCATCGTCGGGCGCGCACAAGCGGGGCACGCCAACGCCCGCGCGGCCGGGCTCCGGGCCGGCGGTCATCTCCGGGACGCTGCGCCGCTCCATCACCCACAGCCCGGTCATCTTCACCGGCGGCGGCTGGGAGACGAAGGTCGGCACCGGCGTGGGCTTCACACCGCCGTACGGGCGGACGCCGGCCAACAAGTACGGCTTCTACCTGGAGACCGGCCTCCGCAATGGGGCCACCTATCCGTTCCTGCGGCCGGCGTTCAACTTCGGTGTGCGGGTCGTGGCCCCGCAGCTGTACCAGGCCGCGTTCCGCGTCGGCTGGCCGCGTATCTGAGCATCCCCCCTTCCCTTGGCCTGGCGGCCCTCGACAGCCTGTGAAGGGGGGTCGCGATGCCCGAGGTCGCGGACCTGTACGCCATCCTCCGCGCTGAGACCGCGCCGTTCATGCGGGGCATGCGCGCTGCCGCGGAGGAGGGCGAGTCCTTCACGACGCGCATGGGCGGCGTGGGTAAGACCATGTCCAAGCTGGGCGCGGCCACCACCCTTGTCGGCGTCGGCGTGGCGGCGGCCTCGGTGAAGATGGCCAGCGATTTTCAGACGCAGATGACCAGGCTGCAGACCGCCGCGGGCCTCACGTCAGACAAGATCAAGGCGATCGGGCTCACCTCGGACGGCCTGAACCAGAAAGTCCTGCAAATCGGTTCGTCCGTGGGCGTGTCGGGCACGAAGATGGCCGAGGCGCTGTACCACCCGATCTCCGCGGGCCTGGATTTGAAGTCGGCGCTTGAGGCCGTGAAGTACGCGGCCGAAGAGGCCAAAATCTCCGGCGCGAATCTCGATGACACCACCTATTCGCTGTCCTCGGTGATGAAGGCATTCAACCAGCCGGCCAGCGAAGCGAAGCAGACGATGGCCAGCCTCAATGCCATCGTGGGCCAGGGCGACATGAGGTTCCAGGACTTCAACGAGTCCGTAAAGAACTGGGCCCCGACTGCCGCGCAGATGGGCATAAGCATCAACAGCATGGGCGCCGGCCTTGCCTATCTGACGGACCGCGGTAACAGCGCCGAGGTCGCGGCCACCCGCATGACGATGGGCATCTCGATGATGACCACGCCGTCAGCGAAGGCCACGAAGATGCTCACAGCCTTGGGCGTGGCCTCGACGGACGTGCACGCCTCCAGTAAGGCCATGCAGAAGGCCATGGAGGACTCCGGGATCACGCAGAACAAGCTGGCGCAGGACCTGAAGAAGCCTGACGGCCTGTACGTGGCGCTCAAGGACCTCAAGGACGGTCTGAAGAAGGCGGGAGTCTCGGGCACCGAGGCTGACAGCGTCCTGTCGAAGATTTTCGGCGGCGGTCGCAGCGACAAGGCGATCATGTCGCTGATGCAGAACCTTGACGGCCTCAAGGGGAAATTCAACGACATTCAGAAAGCGTCGAATACAAAGAATTTCGACGCGCAGTGGGAGAAAACGCAGCACACGTTCTCCAACCAAATGCAGAAACTGAAGGCATCCGCGGAGAACATGGGTATCAGCCTCGGCCTCAAGCTGATCCCGCCGCTGCAGAAAATGTTCTCGTTCCTGCAGCAGCACAAGGGCGTTGTCGATGCCCTGGCGGCCGTGATCGGCGTGGTCCTCACGGGCGCTGTGCTCAAGTTCGTCGGCGGGGCGCTGGCCCCGTTCGGGAAGGGCATCGTCGGCGCCACAAAGGGCACTGCCAACCTGATCCGCGGTATGAGGAGCGCGGAGGCTGCCGCGTCCGCGTCGACAGGCAAGATGGGCTCGCTCGGCGGCGCCCTGCGGAAGGGCTTTTCCGCTGCCGCCAGTGGCGCCAAGGCAGCCGGCCGCGCGGTCGGTGGGTTCGCGAAGACGCTCGGGGGCCTGGCGGCCAAGGGCGGATCGGCCGCGTGGAAGGCGATCTCTTCGGGTGCCAGGGCGGCTGCCGGGGCGATGCGGGTTGCTGGGGCTGCGGCGCTGGACCTGGGCCGGAAGATGGCCGTCCAGACTGCGGCGGCTCTGCGGGCCGCGGCGGCGTGGGCGGTGCAGAAGGTGCGGCTGCTCGCTGCGGCGGTCGCGGAGAAGGTGACGGCTGCCGCGCAGTGGCTGCTGAACATCGCGATGGACGCGAACCCTGTGATGCTGATCGTGTTGGCGATCGCAGGCCTCGTCGCCGTGCTGATCTTGGCGTACAACAAGGTCGGGTGGTTCCGCGACCTGTGCAACGCCGCGTTCCATGCGATCGGCGCCGCGATCGGCTGGGTCGTTGACTTCGTGAAGGCGAACTGGCCGCTCCTGTTGGGGATCTTGACCGGGCCGATCGGCATCGCTGTCGCGTTGATCGTCAAGTACTGGGACAAGATCCGCTCCGGGTTCCTGACCGCGTATCACGCCACGGTCAACGTCGGGAAAGCGCTGGTCTCGTGGATCGCGGGCCTTCCGGGCAGGGCCTACAACGCGTTGATCTCGCTGGGCGCGAAGATCGTTTCGATCGCTTCCAGTGCCTGGACCAGCTTCCGGAACGCCACCGCGACCAAAGTGGTGGCCTTCCTCAGCTACGTGCGAGGCCTGCCAGGGAAGGCCCTCTCCGCACTGGGCAACCTGGGCCACCTGCTCTACTCCGCGGGCAGCGACCTCGTCATGGGCCTCATCCACGGAGTCGAGTCCAAGATCGCCTCCGCGGTCGGCACGGTCAAAAGCCTCGGCTCCAAGATCGCTAGCGGATTCAAGAGCGTTCTAGGCATCAGCTCCCCGTCCAAGGTGTTCCGGCAGCTCGGCATCTACGTCAACGAGGGCCTCGTGGACGGCCTGACCGCGAGCACCGCGAGGGTCAAGGCCGCGAGCCGCCGGATCGAGAGCTTGTTGCAGCAGACGTACAACCGGGTCGCCGACCTGCGCGGCACCAAGGGCGTCAGCAACAAGTGGGTGGCCGCGCACGAGGCCACCATCAAGCGCCTGGAGTCCTACGCCGCCAAGGAAGACAAGGTGATGCGCTCCCTGGCAGCGAAACGCGACCAGGTGGCCACGAAGATCAAGGCCGCGCAGAAGGCCCTGGCCGCGGTGCAGAAGCAGTGGTCCGACGAGGTCAAGTCCGTATCGGACGGCGTGAAACAAGGCTTCACCGTCATCACGACCGCCCCTCAAGAGGGCTTCGCGATGACCGCCCAAGACGTCGTCAACCACATGCAGGACCAGTACCAGAAGGCCGCCCAGTTCGCGGCCCAGCTGCGCGCGCTACAGGCCAAGGGCTTGTCCTCGGACCTCGTCGCGCAGATCGCCGCCGCGGGCGTGGACCAGGGCGGCGCGACCGCGGCCGCGCTCGCCGGCGCAACGAAGGGGCAGATCCAGCAGATCAACTCGTTGCAGAAAGCCACGAACGCGGCGGCGGACAACGCCGGCCGGGCCGTGGCCGACAGCATGTACGGGGCTGGGGTCAAGTCTGCGCAGGGCCTGGTCAAGGGGCTCCAGAGCCAGCAGCGGGCGATCGACGCCCAGATGCTGAAGATCGCAAAGTCGATGCAGGCTGCGATCAAGAAGGCGCTTGGTATCCACAGTCCCTCGCGCGTGTTTGAGGAGCTGGCCACCTGGATTCCGAAGGGCCTTGCCAAGGGCATCGACGGCTCCGCGCACCACGCCACGGACGCCGTGAACCGGCTCGCCGGCTCGGTGGTCGGCGTGGGCGCGGGCGCCGGCGTCGGCCTGGCGGCGGTCGGCGCCCGGGTCGGTGGGGCGGTGGTGCACAACCACGTGCACCTCACGGTGCAGGGGCACGTGATGACCGAGCGGGACCTGCGGGATTTCATCGAGCAGCAGATGCTGCGGCTCGGCATGAGGAACCCGCAGACGTACGCCCCGTACAAGCGCTGACAACTGCAGGACCGAGGGCGCCGCCGGGCGCCGCAAAAAGGGGGGGTGCCCGGTGCCGAACCCGAAGCTGGCCGCGCTCACGGACTCGTTCACGGCCGCGGCGATCAACACGGCGTTGTGGAACAGCATCACCGGGGGCGCGGCCGTCCTGGATACGGTCAATGACCTCGTGGCCCTCGCGGTGCCGACCGTGAACGGCGCGACCAACACCTTCGGCACGACCCTGCTGTTCGACGCCACCTCGAGCTCGATTTACGCGCAGATCGGGGCCCCGCCGAACGGGAACGGCGGCACGAAAGTCGCGTTCAAGCTGCAGGTGGACGCCAACAACAGCGTGGCCCTGCGCGTCGAGGCAGGCGCCTTCAAGTTCACGCTGCAGACCGCCGGCGTCACGACCACGACGACACTGCCCGCCTACGACCCCCACGCGCACCGGTGGTGGCGGATCCGGGAGACGGGCGGCTCCTGGGCCGCGGACACTTCCCCGGACGGGCTGACCTGGACGCAGCAGACCACCAGCTCCTACTCCTGGGCCGGGTCGGCGACCGCGATGTCGTTCCTGTTCCAGACCGGGGCGTCCGTCACCGAGGCCGCTGGCAGCGTCGCCACGATCGAGGGCGTCAACACGCCGCTCGGCGGGCAGTTCAACCCGAACTGGCCGCTCATCGAGGACGCTTGGGGCGCCTACTGGACCGCGAACGCCGGCGACAGCCCGCTGGACCGGTACGTGGAGGTCACCGACCGCACCCGCAACAGCGTCTCCATCTCACGCGGCAGGCAGTACGAGCTGGACCAGGTCCGCAGCGGCGAAGCGTCGATGACCCTCGCCAACACCGATGCGGCCCTGGACCCCGGCAACGCGTCCGGCCCCTGGTTCGGGCACATCGCCCCGTACCAGCCGTATAGGAGACGCGCGCAGTGGCCTGCCACCCGGAACCTGCTGGAGCAGGTTGCGGCCAGCGGCGGGGACCTGGGCGGCTACCCGCTCGGGACGATCCCGCAGGGCTCCGGCGGCGTGTCCATCTTCTCGGTCACGGACAACAGCGGCGGCAGCTTCGTGTCCTCTGCCTCGGCGTGGCAGGGCAGCACCGTCATGCAGTTCGCGGTGCCCTCCGGGTCAACCACCGGAACCCGCATCATGGATACCCCGCGCGGGTCAGTGATCCCGGGGCAGGCCTACACGCTCACCCTTCGGGTCCGGGACGTGACGGCGTCCACGAGCCTGTCGGTGCAGGCGTTCATCGGCTGGTACACCGCCAGCACCGGGTTCCCGCCCCCCTCCTCGTTCTCGTTCGGGTCCAGCAGCGTCCTGACCGGGTCCACGACCGCGGGCTGGACGACGGTCACCGTCACGGCGACCGCGCCCGCCAACGCGGCCGGCATGGACGTGGGCCTGGCGCTGGCCGCGAACGCCGCGGCCACCTGCAACGTGCAAGTCGACGGCGTCCAGCTGGAGAAGGGCTCTGCCTCGTCGGCGTGGGCCTGCCCGGGCGTCTGGTACCCGATGTACGCCGGTTACATGGAGCGCTGGCCGAGTAACTGGGACATGGCCGGAACTTACGGCCTGGTGCAGCCGCAGGCCGTGGACGCGTTCTCGCTGCTCTCGCAGAAGCTGTTGTCGGATCCGCTCACGCAGGAGATCAACAACAACTCGCCGAGGTTCGTGTTCAAGCTGGATGACCCGGCCGGTTCCACTGCGGTCGCCGACTGGACTGGCAACTACCCTGCGGCGCAGCTCGCCATCAGCAAGTACGGCGCGGGTAGTTTGGTCTTCGGGACCGCGATCACGGCCACCGACCCGACCGGCATCTACACGGGGTCCTCGGGGTCCGTGGCCACGTTCAACAACGCCAACCCTGGGTCCTCCAACCCGTCCGCGGCCACGTTCATCCAGCTGTCCAGTGCAGGCATCACCGGTCCGGCCGACGTCACCCAGTGGACCCGCATGATCGCGTTTCGCTACATGGGGCCTACGCCCGCAAGCGGAGCCATGATCTGGACGTCATACGACAAGCAGCGCGTCAACAACGCGCCGGGCGGGTCCGGTCTGTTCTGGTTCATCGACACGTCCAACCAGTTCAACCTGGGCATGCGCGGGCCGGGATCGGGAGGGGCGACCACCTTCTTCCGGCCCGGTCCCGCGGTCAACGATGGGGACTGGCATCTGGCGATCGCCAGCTACAGCCACGCCAACGCGCAACTCCTCATCAACCTGGACGGGGTGACGTACTCCTGGGGCAGCTTCAACCCTGCCCTGGAACCCACGGGGCTGATCAGTGACAACGTGGGTGCGAACGTGGACCCCACCGTGGGTAACGGCAGCAACCAGACGTACAAGGGGGACGTGTCATTCCTCGCGGAGTTCCCGACGGCGCTGAACGGCATCGTCATGAACAACCTGTACAACGCCTGGCGGTCAGGCTGCGCGGGCGAGTCCACCGATGCCCGCTACGCGCGGATCCTGCGCTATGCCGGCTACACCGGGCCGTCCACGATCCAGGCCGGGCTGACGAGGAGCATGGGGCCGGCGGCCATCGACGGGCAGGACGCCGTGAGCGCCCTCCAGAGCGTCGTGGATACCGAGGGCGGCGAGCACTTCGTGGACCGGTCCGGGTTCGTCCAGTTCAAGGCTCGCAGCGCCCGGTACAACGCCGTCACACCGGTGTACGTCTTCGGGGAGCGGACGGACCTGGGCGAGTGGCCGTATGAGGACGTCACCCTGGACTACGACTCCACGCACCTGTCCAACCAGGTCACGGTGACGCAGGCGTCCACCAACCAGAATTTCTACGCGCAGGACCCCGTCTCCATCGGGCGGTACTTCCCCCGCTCAATGAGCCGCACCCTCAACTCCTCCAGTGCGGATGAATGCCAGGACGCCGCGAACTACCTCCTCAGCAGGTACAAGCAGCCGGCGACCCGGGTCTCCAGCATCAAACTGCACCCCTCCGCGCAGCCCGCTTTGTGGCCGGTGTGCCTGTCCCTGGAGCTGGGCCTCCGCGTGCGGATCATGCGCCGGCCGCCGAACCTCCCGACGACTCAGATCGAGGCGTTCATCGAGCAGCTCCAGTGGGACACGGACGACACTGGCGATGCCTGGGTCACCCTGCAGTGCAGCCCAGCGGACACCACCCCGTACGCGATTTTCTCCAGCCTGCACACGACCCTGAACGGCTCGCCCGCGGCCGGCGTCACCACGATCACGCTCAACGCCGGCCCGGACAACACCAACCCGGCGGCCGCCCAGATCGGGCAAGGGCAGCAGCTGGTCCTCGGGTTGGGCACCGCCAACCAGGAGACCGTGACCGTCCTGTCCGTGGCGGGCACGTCGCCGGGCTGGTCCACCGTGGCCGTCACCTTGCAGGCCGCGACGACCAAGTCCCACAGCAACGGGGACGTGGTGTGCGAGCCGCTCCCGGCCAGGGTCACGGACCCGACCGCGTACGACGCGAACTCGAAATTCGACGCCGTGGATTTCGCTTACTGAGAGGGGCGGCGGCCGGTGGGGAATCTTCCGATCCCGACGCTTACCGCGCCCGCGGTCGGCGACTTCGATACGGGGGCGTGGTGGAATCAAAACGTTTTCGACATGCTCACGTACGGGCTGAACAACCCGGTATTCGTGGGCACGCAGACCATCGTCCAGGCCAGCCTCGCCGCCACGACCTGGGTCACGCACACGCTGGACTCCGAGCAAATCGACACCTACGGCGGGCACTCCACGACGACCAACACCAGCAGGTACACGGCGCAGGTCGCCGGCTGGTACACGGTGTGCGGGGTCAGCGTGTGGGCCGGCAACGCCACCGGCAGCAGGGCGGCGCGTATCCACGTGAACGGGGCCACGGTCCAAGGGTCGGCGCAGAACGTCCTCACGTCCTCGAGCGCGTCCGCCACCGGCGTGATGACCCCCGTGCGCGCCGTCCAGCTGGGCGTCGGCGACTACGTCGAGGTGGCTGGCTGGCAGTCCTCCGGCGGCCTCCTGTCCACCCTGGCCGCCTCCGATCTGGCCTGTGCCCTCTATGTGGCCTGGTGCCACACGTAAGGAGGAGGCGTGCCGAATCTGCCGGTGCCGGTCCTTGCCTCGGAGGTCGCGAACAATCTGTTCACGGCGGCCTTGGCGCGGGCCGGGATCTACACCACCGGGAACTTCCTGCTGGCCCCGCCTCTGTTCGTGGGGACGCAGACGTCAGCGCAGTCCATCGGGAACAACCCCTCTCCGTGGACGGCGATCAGCCTGAACACCGAGCAGGTGGACACCTACGTCGGTCACGACAACGTGACCAACAACTCCCGGTACACCGCGCAGGTCGCGGGGGTCTACTCGGTGTGCGGGGTCGTCGCGTACGCGGCCAACGCGACCGGGGTCCGCGGGGCGCGCCTCCATTTGAACGGGTCTGCGATCCAGGGCTCCGCGCAGATGACGCTTCCAGGGCCCGGCACGAACCTGTGCGGGGTGGCCACCCCGGTCCGTGCCGTGCAGATGGCCGTCGGGGACTTCGTGGAGGTCGCCGCCTACCAGAACTCCGGCGCGTCTCTGAGCACCACCACTTCCTCGGATCTCTCCAGCGCTTTGTGGGTGTGCTGGTCCCACACCTGACCCCTTGACCGTGTGACAGAGAGAGGGGGCCGGGCGTGACGAACCTGCCGATTCCGGTGCCCGCGCAGGAGGTACCGGGCGCGTCCGTCGCCAGCACCTTGTGGAATAGCCAGGTCCGGGACGGCCTCGGCTTCCTGTTGGGCGAGCCGCTGTTCATGGGGACACAAACCTCGAGCCAGAACGTCCCCTCCGGCGCGTGGACTGCGATCAACCTCAACACCGAGCAAATCGACACGTACGGCGGCCACGACAACGTCACCAACAACAGCCGGTACACGGCGCAGGTGGACGGCTGGTACAGCGTGTGCGGCGTCTCCTGCTGGGCCAACAACGGCACCGGCACCCGCGCGAGCCGGATCCACGTCAACGGCAACGTGGTCCAGGGCTCCTCGCAGATGTTCGCGCCCAACCCGTCCAACATCACGGGCGTGGCCACCCCGTTGAGGACGGTCTATCTCAACACCGGCGACTACGTGGAACTTGCAGGCTGGAACTCCAGCGGCCTTGCCTTGCCCGGCCTGGCCACCGGCGTCGCCGCAGACCTTTCCTCCGCCCTGTATGTCGCCTGGGCCCACGCCTGAGAAGGAGCTCTCGTTGACCACGCCCGCCCCCGACCCGGCCCCGCCGGCGCCTCCGCCGGCGCCCCCGCTGCCGCCGTCGCCGACGCCCGGCTGCTCCCGCCCCGGCTGCGACGCTCGACCACTCGTGCAGTGGCAGCGCCGCCCGACCGCCGGCGAACTGGCCGTCCTCGTCGCCGCCGAGCAGTCCCGCCGGGACCAGATCCTCGCCGCGGCCGGCCCCCAGGCGCCGGCGCCCGTGTTCCGGCCGCTGCCCACCGAGCAGGACACCCTGATCGCCGTGTACGCGTGCGGCCCGCACGCCATCGCCATGGACCTGGCCGCGGTCGTGCACGCCGCGGACTGCACCGCCCCGGACCCTGCCGACCTGTCCGGCTGCAACTGCACCCCGGAGCCGCCGCCGGAGCCTGAGCCGCTCCACTCTGATCCGCTGCCGCTGCCGGACCACTGGCAGTAGCAGTCGGCACGCCTCATCCGCCCTCACGCCCAGGAGCCCCTCTTGACCCGCAACATCACCTTCCGGCCCGGTATCCGGGCCGCCGAGCCCGGCCGGCCTCGCCTTCGGCTGCGCGACTTCCTCACCGGCGAGACGCCCCCCAAGCCTCCGGCCTCGGTGGACTACGAGTCCGGCATCGACTTTCCGATGTACGGCAACGATGAGGTCGGAGACTGCGGGCCCGCCGGCTGCGGGCATCTCGTCCAGTCGCTGACCACCTACGGGCAGGGCAAGACCGCCACGGTCACCGAGGCCGCCGTCCTCGCGTTCTACTCGGCGATCAGCGGGTACGTGCCGGGCGATCCGTCCACGGACGTCGGCGTGAATCTCCAGGACATGCTGGAGTACTGGCGCAAGCACGACCTTGCAGGGCACGAGATCGTCGCGTTCGCCGAGGTGGACGTCTCGAACCCGGTCGAAGTGCAGCTGGCCATCGACCTGTTCGACGCGGTCATCACCGGTATCAACCTGCCGCGGTCTGCGGAGGACCAGTTCAACGCGCACCAGGTGTGGGACGTGGTGCGCGGCTCCAGGGTGCTCGGCGGCCACTGCGTGCCGTTCTTCGGGTACGGCGGCGGCCTGTACCAGGGGGTGACCTGGGCGGCGGTGCAGGCCATGACCGAGAAATTCCGCAGGAAGTACGTGGCCGAGGGCTGGGTCGTCATCACGAAGGACTGGCTCAACGCCAAGGGGGTCACCCCGACCGGGCTGGACCTGTACGGCCTGGGCCAGGCCCTCGCCCAGCTGACCGGCGAGCCGAACCCCATCCCGAAGCCAGGCCCGACGCTGGTGCCTTCCCCTCCTCCGTCGCCCGCTCCTGCTCCGGGTTTTGGACCGGATTCTCGCCTGGTTCAGGCGTACGACCTGATGCACGAGTGGGCGCAGGACAACCACGTCGGCTGACCGGCCGCAACCCTCAACACCCCCGCTGAGCCGGGGGCTTTCGCATGCCCGGGAGGGCTCATGGCAACACCTGACTGGCGCCGCCTGATCGACCACGTGATGGCCGTCCCGGAACGCGCGTACGAGCACTGGCACAGCCCCGGCGGCTGGGACAACGTCACCCCGTTCGGCGCGGAGTACGGCGAGAACGGCGTGTCCTGGTGCGTCATCTGGGACTGGGACATGCATCACGACGTCGGCCTCGACGGGATCGTCCCGAAGACCGACAACGTCAGCGTCTTCGCTAGCTGGGCCAAGGCGCACGGCCAGTGGTCGGAGTACCCGTCCGTGGGGGCGTGGGTCGACTTCGGCGGCGGCGCGCACACGGAGATCGTCGTCGGATTCGATCAGTCGACGGTCTACACAAAGGGCGGCAACAGCATTCGGGCCAGCGCCTCGGACGGCGGGCAGGGCAACGGGGTCTGGTCCCACTCCCACGCGCGGACCGACTCCTATGTCACCGGGTACTTCGCGCCCCGCTACCCGGACGGCGTGTGCCCGCCGACCGCGGACCCGAACGACCCGCGCGGGGGCAAGGCGATCGCCGCCTGGCGGTGGTCGCCGCTGTTGAGCTGCCCGCCGTTCCCCGGCCGGCAGTTCTTTGTGCTCGGCGCGACTTCCGACCACGCCCTGCTCCTGCAGACGTGGTTGCAGCGCGGCGGCTGGGGGCCCGCGTACCGGGTGGGCCCGTCCCGGACGATGACCGCCCTGGACCTGGCCAAGGTCCGGGCGTTGCAGGAGCACTACCTCGCCGACCTCGGCCCCGCGGACGGTCTGACCGGCCCGCGTACGTGGCTGTACGCGTGGCAGGTCGCCAACGGCCTCCGCGCAAGGTAACCCCCGTCCGTCCCGCTCACCTTGGAGTGCACCATGCTGCCGAACGCTGAACTGTGGGCCGCGGCCCTCGGCTACGTCCTGCCGCTCGCGATCGCCGTCGTCAACCAGCCCAGATGGCGCGGCTGGGTCAAGGGCCTGCTCATGCTCGTCGTCGCTGCCGGCGATGGCGCGGGCACGGCGTACTTCGGCGACCAGTTCCACGGCCGGTCGGTCGTTTCGACTGTGCTGATCGCGGCGATCGCGATCGGGGTCGCGTACCACACCGTCTGGAAGCCCAGCGGGATCGCGCCCGCCCTTGAGCGGGCCACCTCCGCCGGCGGCGTTGAGTCCGGAGCCTGACCTGCCCGTGAGCGCGCCCGGGAGGTGGTATGGACGCGGCGATGGTCACGGCGATTTCCGCTCTGATCGCGGGACCCGTGGCCGCAGCCGCGGCTATTTACGGCTCCCGGGGGCAGAATCGGGCGGCCCAGGAGGGCAGCGCGGTGAATGGCTTCAGCAGCCTTACGAACGAGCTCCAGGAGGAGCTCAAAGAGAAGCGCGATGAGCTGCACGCCCTGCGGGTCGAGTTGGCGGCCGAGCGCGCTGAAGTGTCCCGGCTGAAAGCGGTCGTCGCGCAGCTGGGAGGTACGCCGTGACGCGTACGGAGAGTGCCCTGTACCGGGCGCGGCACCTGCTGTGGATCGCGGCCGCCCTCTGCATCCTGGGGGGCGCCGTCACCGTCGTGTACGTGCAAGGGCGGGACGACGCGAAGCGGGCGCAGGAGCGGGCCGACCATCTGGCCGCGGAGGCAGACCTACGCGGCCAGGCTGTTGGGACGCTCGCGACGGACGTCCGGCAGCTGCGGACGCAGGTGCGAGCGGCTGGCCGGACACCGGTCGCGCCGGACCCGACGCGGGCCGTCCATAACCTGCCGGCCAGGACCGAGGTGCCGGTTCCGATCCCGGGACCGGCCGGCCCGGCAGGGCCTTCGGGCTCCCGGGGTCCGTCCGGCCCGGCGGGGTCGGCGGGACCGTCCGGGGCGACCGGGCAGGCCGGCGCGTCCGGCGCACCAGGCGCCGCCGGCTCGGCAGGCCCGGCCGGACCTGCGGGGCCACCCGGCCAGACGGGGCCCGCCGGACCGCCAGGACCTGCCGGCCAGGACGGCAAGGTCGGGGCGCCGGGGCAGCCGCCCGCGGGGTGGACCTTCGAGTACGGCGGCGCCACCTACGATTGCGAGCCTGTCAGCGGCTTCGACCCGAACGCGCCGCGCTACAGCTGCACGTCGGAACAGAAGGGGCCGCTGTCCCTTCCGGCGTCGCCGGCGGACTCGCAGTCCGCGTCGCTGGTCGCCTGTGCCGTGTTCACCCGTAGGAGGCTTAGTGCCCGAGAGAGCAGCGCGCCGTCCGGTCGCCAAGCGACCGGACCCCCCTGGCCGCGCTGACGAGCCGCAGCGGCCTCGGCCGCAGTGGCGCGGCCTGTTCGTACAGCCGGACTGGCCACCCGAGGATGAAGTCGAGTAAGCGATGCCCCCGCCCCTGCTTCGGCAGGCGGCGGGGGCATTTTGCTGTGCGAGGGGGGGCAGCCGCTCGTGCGGGGCTGGCTGCCGCGCGAGGCCCGCCGGTAGCAGGCTCTGGTGGACCGCAAGCCGTCCTCGCGGCGCCGACGGCTGTTGAAGGCGCGGCTGGCGGAGCGGGACGGGGCGTCGTGCTGGTACTGCGGCGCCGTGTTCGGGCCCGGCCTGGACGGGGCGACGATCGACCACCTCGTGCCGCGGTCGGTCTGGCACACGTGGATGCAGGCGGCGCTGGTGCTGGAGTGCGGGCCGTGCAACCAGGCCAAGGCCAACCGGCTCCCCCAGGCGGTACTGCGGCCGGCGCCGGGGACGTTCGGGCCGGGCCTGGACCCCGCCACCTCGGCCGGGCGTGCGGCGGAGGTCGGCACAGCGGCGTGACGGCTTGCCTGTCCTCCCCGTGGTCCCGGCGGCCGGGGGCGGGCGGGGAGCCGGCCACACTGCCCGGTCCTGACCAGCAAGGGAGAACCCCATGCCCGGGTTCATCACCGGTTGGAAGGCGCTCGAAGCCCAGGCTGTGAACCGCGGCGATAATGGCTGAAATTCGGCCTTCTAGGCAGACGGTTGCCTGTCATGCTCATCGCGTTTGGACGGCAGAGAGCAGGGGGAGAGAATATGCAATTCCGTACTATAAGAATCAATATGGTCGCAGGCGTGGTCGGTGCACTGACCGCCGCCACCCTCGGTCTGAGCGCCACGCCGGCCTCCGCTGCCGAGGTCCATTGCGCCAACTTCACCACGCTGCAGAGGGGCGGGACCATCGGTGGGGGGGAGTTGTACATCCACAAGCCGTCGACGACCCCGGAGTCAGGAAACTACAACTGCGTCGTGGCCCGGGGGGACCACAACTGGGCCGTGCGGGCCTTGCAGGAGACCCTGAACACCTGCTACAAGCAGGGCATCGCGGAGGATTCGGACTTCGGCCCCGCCACCGAGCAGGCAGTAAAGAACGCCCAGACAATAATCAACGGGAAGTTCCCCAGCGCGGGGCTGAGCGTGGACGGCCGTTTCGGCCCCCTCACCAGCTCCTGGTTCTCCTTCAAGCAATTCAAGGCGGACGGCACCGCCACAAACGGCTGTTGGTGAGAGCGCGCCTGAAACGTTCAGAACCTGTTTTCAAGCCCCCGGACTGCCGGGCTCGGTAGCCCGGTATCAGGTGGGCTCCAGGGCAAGTTGGTGGCCACCAACTTGAGAACGATCAAGGCCGGGTCGGTCCGCCGACCGAGTTCGCCGGCCTCCGGGGCACGGTTTCCACGGAGACCGTGCCCCGGAGAACCACGGGCCCCATGGACCCCACCACTTCCGTTAGCCGAGCGGGCACGGGGAACGGGGGGCGGA
>NZ_JBSFJX010000084.1:0-37173 GCF_053598275.1 Streptomyces sp. NPDC001156
GGTTCGGAATATACGAGTGAGGCGTACAACAGCCTGTGTGACCGCCTGGGCGTGGTGCAGTCCATGGGGCGCGTGGGCTCGGCCCTGGACAACGCGGCCGCGGAATCGTTCCACAGCGTGCTCAAGGTCGAGTACGTCCACCGGCATCGCTTCGCCACCCGAGCCGAGGCACGGCTGAAGATCGCGACCTGGATCGCGGACTTCTTCAACACACGCCGCCGACACAGCGCGGCCGGCGGACTACCTCCGGTGGAGTTCGAACGAACCATCACCGAAGCCCGGTCACGCTCGCACCAGAAGGACCGAGCAGCATAGGGAAGTCCTCCACGTTTCGAGGGGATTGACAGCGGGGCCCTCGGCCCGTATGAGCGTGTCGGTGAGTTGCCTGCACGTCACGCTCAGCGTCCTACCGGATCCTGCCCCGGCCGGGGACGGAGCCCGAAGATTGATCACAACGTCAAGCAGGCCCTAGCAGCGGCTACAGGTACTTGCACCCGTAGGCGTGCCGCTTCAGGCCCCGCTGTATCGCCTCCCGCTCGGTCATCGAAAGGTACTTGTCGTTGACGTAGCCGCACGGCGATTCGCTGGAGTGGTAGCAGTCAGGATCAGGGCCCGGCGGGACCAGCACAGTGCGACGGCGGGCCTTGATCGCTCGCTCTGCTTCCTCGGTACGAGTCCGCAATTCACCTCTGAACCTGTTCTCAACGAGTTGGATCTCGCCTCGGAGTTTGCGTAGTTGTTCCTCGCGCTCCTCGTTCAGCTCCTCGTACAACCGCGCGCGCTCGGCGTTCAGTTCCATGGCTTCCCGCGGGGTCAGTTCCATGGCTTCCCCAATCACTGTGCTGCATGGACGCGCACCAGCCTGGCACGTGCCTGACCTGTACTTGGGTTGCCCTCCGCAGATTCCTAACTCGGGGCGAGCCGCACTTCGTTCACGAGATGTGCGACAGCCCCTCCGGCACCTCGCCGGGGCCGCTGTTGGCGCAGTCGCCGGTGCCGAGCGTGTTGGCGATGCCGTAGGCGGTCTTCATGTCGCCGTTGAGGTGGTCGATCGCCTTGTTCGTGGTGGTGATCGCGGTGGCGATGTGCGACTTCGCCGTGGTGATGGCCGCGCTGGCACCGGCAAGCGGGGGCTGCCCGGCAACGGTGAGGGCTGCCTGCGCGTCCTGAAGGGCGGTGATCTGGTCCCGCAGGCCCTTGATCCCCTGCTGCTCCTGATCGACGTCGTAGCTGGCCGTGGAAGTGACGTCGTAGCCGACGACGTTCTCTGCGTCGTAGCCGACGACGTTCTCCACGTTGTAGCAGTCATCGCCGTTTCCGCCCTTGGCGTCCTCACGCAACTGGGCCAGGTCCTTGTCGGCGGTCTCGACGTCGGCGCGCACCGACTTGGCGTTGCTGAAGCCGCTGTTGGAACCCTGGAGAGTCTCAAGCGCGTCCTGCGCCGCGCTTTGGTTCGCCGCCCGCGTACTGGCCTGGGCGCTCGCCTCCACCACCGCCTGGTCCTGCCCCCGCGCGGTCTGCTCGGCCGCGGAGTCCTCCCGCCAGCCGGCTTGCAGCAAGTCGCTGCACACGCTCTGCCCGAATATCTGGCTGCCGGTGTCGCGGACGACGACCACGACGCCGTTCTTCTGCACGGCGCATACCGCGGGTACGAGCCCCTGCACGGCGACGGCCTGCGTCGTCCAGAAGCTGCCACCGCCGGACAGGGACGAGGCCAGGCTGCTGCACTGGCCCGCCGGATCGGATCCCCCGCTGCGCACCTCGGCACGTGCGGCATGCCCGTACAGGTAGATCTCGCACGCGCCCGCACCCGCGCCCGCCGCCGGCGGCGGCGCGCTGCTCGCGGCTGATGTCGGCGAGGAGACCGAGCGGACGACAGGCGCAGCAGCAGGTGTCTGGGACGACGTGCAGGCGGTGAGCAACGCGCCGGAACCGACCATGACCGCAGCGGCGACGCCTGTTCTCATCGAGTGTTCTCCTTGCGAAGGACCTGTGAACCGGGTGTGTTGGAGTTGTACTCTCCCAAAGCCGCTGGCTCGTCAAGGCCGAAGGGGCGCATTGCCGTCCCGCGTATCCTGGTCGGCGCGGGCGCGGGGCCTTGCACGCCTGGAGGGGCACCCGTGAGGCACCTGCGTGAACTGCTCATCGACGCCTGGTCGTGGCTGAACTACAAGCAGGCCATGGCCGATCCGACCCGGCCAGGCCACCACGCGTTCCCCGAGCTGAACAACTCGTGGGTGCCCGCCGAGGACCTGCGCCGCCTGGCCGCCTACAAGTTCCTCGCCGCCTACGACTCCAACCAGGCCGGCCAGCTCGCCGCCGTCACCGGCGACCACCACGGCGTGGAGCGCCGTGAGTTGGGCGACCCGTCCAAGCTCATCGACACCACCCTCGGCCACCTGCTGGGCGCGGAGCAGACCATCGTGGTGCCGGGCGCCGACCACGCCGAGCAGGACAAGCCGACCGCCGAAGACCGGGCCGCCGCCGACCTGCAGGACAAGCTGCGCGCGTGGGCAGGCAAGGAGCTGCTGGCGCTGCGGATCCAGCAGGCCGAGCGGTGCGCGGTGCGCTGCGGGGATGGCGTCTACACGCTGGCGTGGGAGCCGTCCAAGCGGCGGGTGCTGCTGCGCACCTACGACCCCGGGTTCTACTTCCCGGAGTGGGACGAGGGCGAGCAGGACTCCGCCGAATACCCGTCGCGTGTGCACTTCGCGTGGGAGCTGGCCGCCGACCCTGTACGCGGGCTGAAGGCGCGGGTGCGGCGCATCACGTACGAGCTCGGCCCGATCGGGCCGGCCACCTCGCCGGGCAGCATCGACGGGCGTGCCATCCGTGAGCAGGTGGTCGGCGCGGACGGCGACCCGGTGCTGACGGTCGGCGACACCCGCGACCCGGTCACCGGCACGGTGACCCGCACCTACCTGTGGGCGCCAGGCAGGCCCTCGTCGACCACGTGCTACCTCACGGATGCCGAATGGCTGCTGGAGGACCTGGGCCGCGCCCACAATGTGTTCTCCCTGCCGCTGGACAAGGCCGCCTTCCGGGTGCGCTCTGATGGGGAGGTCCTGGACCGCCTGGACCTGATGTGTGACTTCATCCCCGTGGTGCACGTCCCGAACACGATCCCCGACGTCGGCGAGCACTGGGGCAAGTCCAGCCTGGCGACGGTGCTGCAGCTGCTGGACGAGCTGGCCGCCACTGACACCGACAGCGCCTCCGCCTCGGCGACGACGGGCACGCCGATCGTGGCGCTGGCCGGGGCCCGTCTGCCTATCGACCGCTCCACCGGGCAGCCCCTGCCGGTACGTGTGGAGGCGGGCACGGTGTGGCAGCTGTCCGACTCGGGGCGCATGGACACCCTGGACACCTCGGCGCAGCTGGCCGAGCTCCGCCAGCGCATCAACCACCTGCTGGACCGGCTCGCTGCGAACACCCGGCTGACCGCGGCCGGGCTCGGCAGCCTCGACCCGGCCAAGCTGCCCAACGGGTACTCGCTGCAGGTCGCGTTGGGCCCGCTAGACTCCCTGGTCGGAGCACTGCGCCTGGCCCGCAACCACAAGTACCAGCTGCTGCTGCGCATGGTGCAGCGCCTGCACCAGGCCGGGCAGGAGTGGCCCGCCGGCGAATCGCTGCCCGCACGCCTGGTGTTCGGCGCGCACACCCCCACCGACCGCACCACCGTCCTCAACGACGCCACCTCCGGCTACGAGGCAGGCGTGTTCTCCCTGGAGACCGCGGTGCGCATGCTGCAAGAAGCCGGATACCCGATCGAGGACATCGCCGAGGAGATCGAACGCATCCAGAAGCGTGCCTTCGACCAGGCCGCCCGGCTCGCCGACGCCACCGGCGACAACAATGCCGTCCGCGAATACCTGGGCCTGCCCGAAGCCGACCCCGTGCAGAAGGTGCCGCTCGTGGAGCCAGGCCAGCCCGGCACACAGGATCAGCCGCCTACCAGCCCGCACCCGGCGCAGCCCCAGCCACCCACCCAGCTGCCTCCGCCCGGATCGACCGGGGCAGTCGGCGCCAGTGGGCCCGGCCCTCGTTGATGCCTGCGCGCAGAACTGTTCCAGCAGCGATGCGTTCAGGCGTGCCCAAGTCTCGCTCGATGCCGGCTGCTCATTACGTGCGGACTGGCTGACGTCTTGTCGTGAGGGCGAGTCACCGGCCGGCGATGTTCGCGGTCGCAGGTGTCTGATGGCCCAATGACCGCTGTGATCCGGCCAGCGAAAACGTGCTCGTCGAAGTCTCGATGGCTATCGGCGGGGCGTCGGAGCGGCGGATGCCGGACCTCTCTCATTCCATGATCGTTCATCCGGCTGTCCTGCCTGCGTTGAGTGCCGACCTTAAGTTTTCGAAGGTTTTGGAAGAAGGCACTCATGGACACACTCCTCGCAGTCCGGGCTCGCGGGATCACCAAATGTTTCGGCGACGTCGTCGCACTCGACGGCATCGATCTGGATGTGACGCAGGGGCAGATTCACGGCTTGGTCGGACCGAACGGCGCCGGCAAGACGACATTGCTCGGCCTCCTGCTGGGTCTGGCCGTGGCCGACAGCGGCCGCCTCGAGATGCTGGGAAAGCCGGTCGGACGGTCGCTCGCCGCTCCGGACGGTGTCGCCGGCTTCGTGGACGGGCCCGGTCTGTACCCCTCGCTCACCGCGAGGCAGAACCTCGCCGCGCTGGCCGCTCTGCGCGGCGGAGACGCGCGGTCCGCCGGGATCGACGACGTGCTCGACCAGGTAGGACTCTCCGATGTCGCCGACGACCGGGTGCGCGGCTTCTCCCTCGGCATGCGGCAGCGGCTCGGACTCGCCGCCGCCCTGCTCACCAAGCCCCGGCTGCTCGTGCTCGACGAACCGTCCAACGGCCTCGACCCGGTCGGCAAGAAACACGTACACGGTGTCCTCACCCGGCTCGCGGCGGACGGAACCAGCGTCGTGCTCTCGAGCCACCGTATGGACGACCTGGAGGCACTGTGCTCCGAGGTCACCATCCTCGCCACCGGACGACTCGTCTTCTCCGGCCCGTTGAGCAAGCTGGCCGCCGAGAACCGTGAACTCGACTACCGGCTGCTGACCTCCGACCCGCAGGCCGCCCGCCGACTGGCCATCGACACGGCGGGGATTCGTGTCGTCGACGATCCCGGGGCTCGGCACGACGCCGCCGAGGTGCTTGTCGTGCGCGCGTTGGTGCCTGCCCTCGACGAACTGGTGGTGCGGCTCGTGCGCGCGGGCATCGCGGTGCGCGAGCTCGCACCCGTGGTGTCGCCGCTCGAAGCCGCGTTCCTTGCCCTCACCGAACAGCAGGAGGCCAGCCGATGACCGCGACCGTCGACAACGTTGTCTCTACCCTCCGCGTCTCGGTGCCGCGCGTCTACCGCTTCGAATTGGTCAAGTTGGTCTCGCAATGGCGGATCCGCTTGCTGGTCCTCGCCTGCTGGATCGCGCCGGGGCTCTTCGTGGCCGCGGTGAGCCAGCAGAGCACGCTGCCCACCGACACCCTCTTCGGCCGCTGGATGCACGCCACGGGGTGGGCCGGACCGCTGGTGATGCTCGGCTTCGCGGGCACCTGGGCGCTGCCGCTGCTGACCTCGGTGGTCGCGGGTGACGTGTTCGCCTCCGAGGACCGGCTCGGCACCTGGCGACACCTGCTGGTTGCAATCCGGTCGCCCAGGCGGATCTTCGCGGCGAAGGCACTGGCCAGCGTCACTGTCATCGGGCTGCTCGTGGCCGGGCTGGCCTGTTCCAGCGTGGTCGGCGGGTTCGTGGCGGTCGGCGACCAGCCGCTGGTCGGCCTCGACGGCCACCTGCTGACGCAGGCGGACGCCGCCGGCAAGGTCCTGCTTGCCTGGGTCTGCGTACTCGCCCCGACCCTGGCCCTCGCCGCGATCGGACTGCTCGGGTCCGTCCTGCTGGGGCGGTCCCCGATGGGACTGCTGCTGCCCGTGCTCGTCGCGCTCGCGATGCAGCTCGCCCAGATGCTGCCGCTGCCCGTGGCCGTACGTCTCGCCCTGCCCAGTTACGTCTTCATCGCCTGGAACGGTCTGTTCACCAGCCCAGCACAGGTTGGGCCGCTGCTGATCGGCATCGTGGTCAGTCTGGTGTGGGCCGTGCTCGCGACAGCACTGGCGTACCTGCTTTTCCTTCGGCGCGACTTCACCAACCTGGCCTATGACGGTTCGGGGCGCCGCGCGATCACTACGGGACTCCTGCCGCTGGTCGGACTGGCCGCCCTCACCGTCGCGGTGGTCGCCGGGGCGACTCCGTCCATGGGTTCCGGAATCGAGCAGGACAAGGTGCAGCGGTCGGTCGCCACGGCATTCGCCCACCTCTACCGGATGCAGACCCAGCAGCTCCACCGCCCCGCCGTCACCGAAGCCCAGTTGAAGGCCACGGCTGCGTGCGCCAAGGGCAGCGTCACAGCCGGTGCCGCTGGGGCGGGCAACGACTGGCGCTGCGTCGTCTCCTGGCATCTCCCCGACGTCGAGCCCGTGGGGACGGCCATCTACCAGCTCGACATCACCGCAGACGGGCGGTTCGTGGCCGACGGCGACGGACCGAAGGAAGTGAACGGCTACTTCCTGGTGCGCACCCCGACCGGGGACGCGCCGAACCCGCTGTGGCAGTTCGACGGCAACGTCGAACTGCTCTCCACCACCTCGAAGGGCTAATTCCATGCAGGTAACACGGCAGCGTCGGATAAGCGAGAAGGCACAGTTCAGCCTTTTCGGTAGACGCGTCGGCCGCCGGACCTCTCTGGCGACGGCGGCGGGCATCGCTGTCGCCCTCGCCGTCACGGGCACCGCTGTCGCCCAGACGCACCAGTTCGGCACCGACCAGGTCGGCCAGACCACCGACCAGGGCCAGGTCGTCTCCGCCGACCAGTACATCAGCCCGTTCGGCGAGCGCCTCGTCATCAACCAGGGCAAGATCATGTCGTCCTCGGTCAGCCCGGACGGCACTCACGTCGCGGCCTCGATCACCGACGGTGGAATGGCGCTCGCCATCGTGGACCTGAAGAACTGGCAGGTCCAGCAGCTCGTCGGCAATAACGCGGCGGCGGACCTGCGCATCAAGGGCAACGACGTGGGCCAGGAAGGCCCCACGTACTCGCCCGACGGTTCGCAGCTGTGGCTGGGCCAGACCGACGGCTACACCAAGTTCACCGTGAACCCGGACGGCAGCCTCGCCAACCCGAAGACCGTCAAGATCGCGGCGATGGGCTCCAAGCACGCGTTGGTGGGTCAGCCGGTGTTCTCGGCCGACGGCTCCACCGTGTACTCCGCGGTCAACGGCCAGAACCGGGTGGTCGCCATCAACGCGGCGACCGGGGCCATCCAGCAGAGCTGGGCCGTCGGCAACGCCCCGCGCGGCATGGTCAAGGTCGGCAGCAAGCTGTACGTCAGCAACGAGGGCGGCCGTCCGGCGCAGCCCGGCGACACCACCATCAACTCGTACGGTACCCAGGTGCCGGCCGACCCGAAGACCGGTGCCACCACCACCGGAACGGTCAGCGTCATCGACCTGGCGAACCCGGCTGCCGCCGCCGCGAGCATCGACGTCGGTCTGCACCCGACCGCCCTGTACGCCAAGAACGGGGCGGTGTTCGTCACCAACACCGCCAGCAACGACGTGTCGGTCATCGACACCGCCAGTGACAAGGTCGTGCAGACCATCGCCACCCAGCCGTGGCCGGAGGCGTCGGTGGGCTACGAGCTCAACGCGGTGACGCTTTCCGACGACGGTCGCCTGCTGGTGACGCTCGGCCGCGCCAACGCGGTCGCCGTGTACCGGTACACGTCTGCCCAGGAGCCGGTCAGCTACGTCGGCCTGCTCCCGACGGACTACTTCCCGGCGGAGATCGCCACCGTCGGCAACGAGGTGGTCGTCTCCAACACCCGTGGTATCGACGCCCGCCGCCCCACCATCAAGGCCGGGCACGGCACCCATGACACGACGTCGAGCCTGCAGCACTTCACGCTGCCGAGCGACGATGTCATCAAGTCCGAGACCGGCAAGGTCTTCAGCCAGAACGGCTGGCACGGCGGCTCGGTCACGCTGACCGATGGCGCGGAGGACGCCAAGCCGGTACCGGTCCCGCTGAAGCTCGGCGCCCCCTCGACGATCAAGCACGTCTTCATGATCGTCAAGGAGAACCGGACCTACGACCAGGTCTACGGTGACATGCCGCAGGGCAACGGCGATGCGTCGCTGACCCAGTTCGGCGAGAACGTGACGCCGAACCAGCACGCGCTGGCCCAGCAGTTCGGGCTGTACGACAACACGTACGACATCGGCACGAACTCCGCCGAGGGCCACAACTGGCTGATGCAGGCCGACAACCCCGAGTACACCGAGTCCTCGGCCGGCGAGTACGAGCGCAGCTACGACACCGAGGACGACGCTCTCGGCCACCAGAAGTCCGGCTTCCTCTGGAGCGGTGCGCAGGCCGCTGGGAATTCCGTGAAGGACTACGGCGAGTTCCAGTCGTCCGAGAGCAAGCCAGCCGGGGCGAGCTGGCAGAACCTGTACTGCGACGCCAAGACCATGGACGCGACCGGGCAGAAGACCGCTTACCCCATTAACGTGGGCTCGGCGATCCCGTCGCTCAACGACGTGTCGGTGCCCGGCTTCCCCAAGTTCGACACCAGTGTGCCGGACATCTACAAGGAGCAGATCTGGAAGCAGGACTTCGAGCAGAACGGTCCGGCGAACCTGAACATGCTCTGGCTGTCCAACGACCACACCGGTGGCTCGGCGGGCCCGGCCGCTCAGGTCGCGGACAACGACCTCGCCGTCGGCAGGATCGTTGACGAGATCTCGCACAGCGAGTACTGGAAGGACTCGGCGATCTTCGTCGTCGAGGACGACTCCCAGGCCGGTCTCGACCACGTCGACGGCCACCGTGCCCCGATCCAGATCATCAGCCCCTGGGCCCAGCACGGCACGGTCGACAGCCACTACTACTCGCAGATCACGATGATCCGCACCATCGAGCAGATCCTCGGGATCCATCCGATGAACCAGAAGGACAGCGCGGCCAGCCCGATGCGTGGGGCGTTCACCCAGCACGCGGACTACACACCGTTCACCGCGCTGCCCAACCGGACCTCGCTGACTGACGGTGTGAAGACCGCGCCGTCCTGCGGCCTGGACACCCCTGCTCCGCAGGACCCCAATGCGGCGGCCGTGCCGTCCGCGAAGGTGCCGGCCGACAAGGAGGCGCTCGCGGACAAGTGGGAGGACTGGAAGTCGCAGCAGCGGCTCACCGGCCCCAACGCGGTTCCTGACTACGCGAACCCCGCGCAGATGAACCACCTCACGTGGTACCAGACGCACGAGTGGACGAAGCCGTACCCCGGCGAGACCGAGGTCTTCGCGCCGAACGACGTGCCGGGCGCCTACATCCCGTCGTCGGAGAACGACGGCTGACGTAGGCGAATAACAGCAAGGGGCTCCTGGCCGGCGTCACCGCTGACCAGGAGCCTCATACATCCCCTGTGAGTGTGAATGGGTATTTTCTTCCACCTCCAACCTCAACCGTCGCCCAGTCTTCGTAGCCGCTCTAGCCTGGCTCCCTGAGGCGCACGGCCCCGATGACGTCTTCGGCGGGACCGGACGCGCGGCCTGCGGCGGCCTTGGTCGCCGCAGGGATGTCAGTGGCATCGTGTTGACTGACGGCAGTGGGAACCAATGCCTTTGTCGACAGTGTCTGGCCCTTAGCTTCGGAACAAGTCCCAGCTGCTGCTGCGTATGGTGCAGCGCCTGCACCAGGCCGGGCAGGAGTGGCCCGCTGGCGAGTCGCTGCCCGCACGCCTGGTGTTCGGCGCGCACACCCCCACCGACCGCACCACCGTCCTGGCCGACGTCACCTCCGGGTACGCGGCGGGCGTGTTCTCCCTGGAGACCGCCGTCCGGATGCTGCAGGAAGCCGGATACCCCATCGAGGACGTAGCCGAGGAGATCGAACGCATCCAGAAGCGGGCCTTCGACCAGGCCGCCCGCCTCGCGGACGCGACCGGCGACAACAGCGCGGTGCGCGAATACTTGGGCCTGCCCGAAGCCGACCCGACGCCGACTGTGCCCCTCGTCCAGCCCGGCCAGGTGCCGCAGCCGGGGCCGCCGACCAGCCCGCCCGCGCAGAAGCCGATGCCGCCCACCTCGCTGCAGCCGCCCGGCGCGACCGGGTTCATCGGCGAGGCAGGTCCTGGCCCGCGCTGACCGTCAGGGCAGCTGTGCCCGGAACTCGTCGTAGACCGCCCGGCAGTCCCGCGCCATGCGCTGGATCTGCTCGGCGGTCACCGGTTCGATGTCGGCCAGGTCAGGGGTGCGCTTCGTGCTCAGGTGCATGACGTGGCGGCTGGCCAGCATCCACGCATCGTTCAGCCGGTCGATCGCGGCGGTGTCCTGGCTCGTGAAGCCGGGCACGAAGTCAGGGGCCCGCCAGTCCTTGGGGTCGAGGCCCTTCGTCAGGAACTCGGCCACGAGCCGCACGTTGACGAAGAACGACTCGATGCACGCCACCCGGAGCACGCCGTCCAGCCCGTGCCCGTAGGGGAGTAGCGGCACGAGCTGTTCGATCTGGTCGACAGCGGAGTGCACGAAGTCCAAGGCCCGGCGTTCGGGCGTGAGTGCGTTCTCCCACGATGGGATCGGCGAGTCAGTGGCCATGGCCGCAGCATAGGTAGTAGCCGCCTGCGCGGGGGTGGCTACACTGATCGACGGCGCGGGGGCGCTGCTGCAAAGGACTGGATCCGCATGGACAGGCTGCTGCCCCACCCCCGTACCCCGGTCGGCTACCGGCGTGACGGCCGCCCCATCTTCCCGATCCTGGGCGCGGACCCCACCGACCCGTCCAACCAGCAGCAGCCCCCGGCACCGGGCATCGACCCGGCCGTACAGCCGGCGCAGGTCCCGGACCAGGAGGCCCTGAACCGGCTGCTGGCCCGCGAGAAGCAGCAGGGCGAACGCGCAGCGATCCGCCGCCTCGTCGAGACGCTCGGCTTCACCAAGACCGACGACCTGACGTCGTTCGTGCAGCAGCAGCGTGACGCGCAGGCCGCGCAGCTCTCCGAGGTCGAGCGCCGCGAGCAGGCCGCCGCCGAAGCCACCGCCGCAGCAGCCGCACGTGAGGCGCAGGCCGTAGCCCGTGAGCGGGCCGCGGTACGCCGCGCCGTCCTCGTCGGCCTCGGCGCCACCGGCGCTGACCTGAAGGATGCGGAGCTGCTGCTGGTCGTCGACGACGACGCCGACGAGGACACGGTCACCGAGGCCGCGCAGGCGCTGAAGACGCGCAGGCCCGAGCTGTTCGCGCAGGCCGCCGCTGTGGTGCCCGCTGCCGCCCCTGGTGGGTCCCCTGCGGGCGGGCCGCCGCCGCGCGGAGCGAACGTGCCCAAGCCCGGCCAGCACGGCGCCGACATGGCCCGCCAGCGCGGCTTCCTGACGGGCTCCTGAACTTCCCACCGGCGGGTTAAGGCCGGACCTGTGGGGACCACGCCCCCTCTCGTGGACGACGCCACCACCAGGTGAGCGGACGAACCGCCCCACTCGTCTGATCGTCCACGGGAGGACTCATGACCGTTCAGCCGGTCACTACCACCCAGAACCTGACGGCCGACCGTTCCTGGCTTGCCAGCCTGCATGGCACCAGCGAGGTCGACACGATCACCCTCGACATGTCCACGTTCGTGTCCGGCACCCACTACGTGCCGTCCACCGACACGGCCATCCCCTACAGCCGGTTCCTGTCCGGCATCCCCGTCGGCAAGATCACCGCTTCTGGCCTGTACGGGCTCTACAACACCGGCGCCGCCGACGGCCGCCAGACCCTGGCCGGGTTCGTGTTCGCGGAGGTGCTGTTCGCGCCGGCGCAGACGAAGGTCCCGGCCGCCCTGCTGTGGCACGGCTCGGTGAAGACGGCGAAGCTGCCGATCGTCGTCGCCCCTGTCGCCCCGTCCGCCAGCTGCCAGATCCGGTTCGTGTAAGGAGCCCCGACGATGTCTGTTCAGGACCTGATCAAGGACGTCACCACGGCGGACCTGACCACGTTCGCCCGCTACATCCCCACCCCCGCCGACTTCCTGCTCACCCAGACCGTGTTCGCCAAGGTGTCGGTACAGGACGTCATGTGGCGGATCAAGAACACCGGCCGCTACGTGAACGCCGCGAAGTACCGGGCGTTCGACGCCTCCGTGCCGTTCTCGGACCGGCAGGCGTGGCAGACGTCCACGCAGGGCATGCTGCCCTCCCTCGGCCAGAAGCTCCTGGTCGGCGAGGTCGAGCTGCTGCTGCAGGAGGCCTCCCGAGGCCAGGACGCGTCCCGCCTGGAGCAGCTGCTGTACGACGACGTGGAACGGCACGTCGAGGCCATCAACTCCCGTCTGGAGCTGGCCGCCGGCGACGTCCTCACCGACGGCAAGTTCTCCCTCGCCGGGGAGAACGGGCTGACCCTCGACGTCGACTTCGGTGTGCCCGGCGGCGAACATGCCGACCGCGGCGAAGCTGTGGTCCGACCCGACCGCCGACGCCATCGCCGACGAGCTGAGCTGGCTGACCTACCTCGACTCGATCAGCGCGCCCCAGCCCGAGATGGTCGTCACCTCGCGGCGCGTCTACTCCTACCTGGCGGGCAACAACGCCTACCGGGCCGCCTACTACGGCAGCGTGAACCCGTCGACCACGCCGACCGCGTCGCTCACCCCGCAGCAGATCAACGTGGTCCGCGACAACTACGGCCTGCCGCCGATCACCCTGTACCGGGCGCAGGTCCGCGTGGACGGCGTGTCCACGAAGTGCCTGCCCGACGACCGGTGGGTGATGCTGCCCCCGGACCGCTCCAAGTGGGGGCAGACCCTGTACGGCACCACGGCGGAGTCGCTGGTGCTGTCGCGGGGCGGCAACCTGCAGATCACCCGCGAGGACGCCCCGGGCCTGATCATCACCCGTGGCGGCAAGGACGACCCGGTGCAGATCTGGACCAAGGGCGCGGCCGTGGCCATGCCCGTCCTCTACTCGCCGGACTGCCACATCACTGCGAAGGTGCTGTGACATGGGGCGGCGACTGACGGCAGCGGTGCACGTGCGGCACCCCAAGAGCAACGAGTTGCTGATCCTGCAGCCCGGTGACGAGCCGGACGAGGACCTGGCCGAGGCCATCACCAACCCGGCCGCGTGGGAGCCGGACGAGGACGCCGAGGACGACGGCGAGCAGGGCGAGACGCCCGCCAGCGACACCAACCCTGGCCCGACCCCGGATCCCACGCCCGAGCCCACGCCGACGCCCGAGGCCGAGCCCGACGCGAAGCCCCGGACCCGGACCCGCAAGCAGGCCGACGAGAAGTAGGCCCAGCCAAGACCCGGCCCGGCACCCCTATGTGGCGGGGGTGCCGGGCCGCCTCTCTACCCCTGGAAGGACACCGCTCGTGGACCCTGCTGTCCTGGCCTGGCTCCTGGCGCAGCTCGGCCCCACCACCGACCAAGGCGACCTGCAGACCCGTTACGACCGGCTCGGCTCCGCGAGGGCTGTCGCCCTGGAAGTGCTGTCGGAGCGGCGCGCCAAGCTCCTCGCGGATCCGCTGCAGCTGACCGTCAACGGGGTCGTCACCATGGACCAGTCCAACAACCTCACCGGCCTGGAACGGCAGATCGCCTCGGTGGAGGCCGCGACCGCACCCGATGATGTGGCCGGCGGAGACACCCTCGTCATCACCCCACTGGAGTCTGCGCACCGCCGACGCCACCACTGGTGGCGGTAGTGGCCCAGGAGTTCCCGCCGCTGACCCCAGGTGATGCGGCCACCGTGGCGGCGCGGGTCGCCGCGGTGCTCGAGGATGCATGGCAGCGCCTCGCCGACGAGCAGGCGGCCGTGCTCGCGGCGATCGGTGACAACGGCCGCTCCCGGATGGTGGCCGACCGGCTGGCCCAGTTCCAGGCCGCCATCGTCGACTTCCAGCAGCGCGTGGACGCGGAGGCGCGGGCGTTCGTGGCCCGGCAACTGCCCCACCTGTACGAGGAGGGCGCCCGGGCGGCAGCGGAGGCGGTCGGCGGGCACTTCTCGTGGACGCTCATCCACACCGAGGCCCTGCAGTCGCTGGCCTCCGACTCGTACGCCGACTTCCTGCGCCGTTCGGAGGAGGAGCAGCGCATGGCGGCCGCGTTCTACCGGGCGGTGCGGGACGCCGCACGCCGCGAGGTGCCGCTGCTGGCCGCGGGGCACGCCACGGCCCTGCAGGCGGCGAAGGCGTTGGCGGACCGGCTGGCCGCCGAACACCAGCTCACGTACGTCATCTACCGCAACGGGGCGCGGATGCCGGTGCAGGCGTGGGCGGAGTCGGCGACCCTCGCCAAGAGTGCGGTCGCCTACAACGCGGGCACCCTCAACCGGGCCCGGGAGGCGGGTGTGCAGTGGATGGAGGTGTTCGACGGCGCGGGCTGCGGCTGGACCAGCCATAAGGACCCCGACAAGGCGGGCGGGACGCTGCGCACGGTCGAGGACGCGGCGGCTTGGCCGATCTCACACCCGCGGTGCACCAGGGCCTTCGGGCCGCGTCCCGACGCGTTGCTGTAGGCAGTGGGCTTCCGGCCGGGCGGGCTCTACTGGAAGTGCAGGGCTCCCGGCCTTCCCCCCCAACTACGCCGCAACGCCGCCGTGGCCAGAGCAGGCCCCTTGCTTGCCGATCGAGTCTGACAGCCAACCGTCATTGCAGCGTCCAGGGGTGGGCGTCTCGTCGAGCTCCGCGAGCTCCTCGGGCTCGTCGGACTCGTCGGACTCGATGTCCTCGGTGATGTCCTGCCCGTTGGCGTACTTGATGACCGCGACGGTCACGACGAAAGCCGCGACGCCGACGCCGATGATGGCCATCTTGTGCTTCTTGTACAGGCCCTTCACAGTCTCGGCGAAGGACGTGGGCTCGCCAGGCTCGTCGGGGGACTCGGTGGAACCGATCTGCTTGGTCATAGCGACACCTTTCCGGATTCTTCGGGCCAGTGTGTAGCACTGGCAGGTGCGGCGTATGGGAAAGCCGCCATCGGCCGGTCAGTCGCGGGTGGCGCCCTCGGGCCAGAGGATACACACGGGAACGCCGACACGGTGCGCTCAGCACCGCCGTCGATGCGTGAACGGTCGGATGGGTCAAGCCAGTTCGCGGGTCATGGACGCGTAGACGGGACTGTCGGAGAAGGGCTGCTGTTGGCCGACGGTCCGGTAGCCCCACGCCTCGTAGACGGCCTGCACGGACCCGTTGCCCGCGGCCGGGTTCACCAGGAGGGTGACGCGCTGCTCGGTGCGGTGGGACAACCATTCTTCGTGGATCTGCCAGGCCACGCCACGCCCGCGCCACGGCTTGCGGACGACGATCTCGTTGAGGGCGACGGTGCGCTTTCCGTCTTCGGTGGTGTAGCCGTCGGGCAGCGGCGTGCTCATCGAGCGCCACCATGTGCTGTCCGGGCCGAGCGTGATTCCGAATGCGAAGCCGACTGGTTCGTCGCCTTCCCAGCCGACCGCTGCGGTGAAGCCGGGGCGGGAGGAGTACCGGGTGAGGCGCTCGTCGAACCGTTCCACGCTGTTGAACTCGTTGTTCAACTTGAAGTCTCCGTGGCGGACTTCAGCATGAATGTCGAGGATGATCTGCCGGATCTCGGGGAGCTGTTCGGCGGTGTAGTGCTTGACCTCAACAGCCATGATCATGCCCTCCTGGCGTTCGCGTGCTGGTCGGCCCAGTCGGCTGCATAGCGGCTACCTGGGGCGATGGCCGCCAGAGCCTGGGTGAACTCGTCCAGCAGGCGCCCTGATCGCCCGGTCAGTGAATCACTGCCCTCGCGGGGCAGTACAGAGCTCGCGGTGGCATATGCGTGCTCTACGTCGCGTTGCCTGATCTGCGAAAGGGCCAGCTGGGTGCGGTAGTAGGTGCGGTTTCGTCGGTACTCGGGCCGCAGTTGGGCCAGGGTGTGGTGGAAGTGCGCCTCGGCCTGCTCGTGTTGACCGAGCTTGGTGTACGCGATCGCGGACAGCCCTTCAAGTTCGGCACGGTCATAGAAGCCGACCCAGGCGGGCCGCTGGGTGTGCGGGTCCGCTTTGGCGAGGGCGTCGCGGGCGCTGTCGAGGGCTCGTTCCACACCGCGATGGTCCTTTTACGCTGCCAGGACCCCGGCGAGGCGGGCTGAGGCCAGGGAACGGAACAGGGGGTCGCGGCGACACATGGAGGAGGCGCGGCCGGCCTGCGCTGCGGCCACCGCGTCGTGCGGATTGTCCTGCTGGCTGGCGAGGAGGGTGGCGTGCCCGAGCAGCCGGAGCCGGATTTCCTCGCTGCCCGACAGGCTGGCCAGCGTCATTGCCCGGTCGAGGTGGCTTTGGGCGCGGTCGGTCTGTCTGGTGTCGATGGCGGCCCACACGGCGGTGCCGGTGAATGCGGCTGCCAGGTAGTAGAGGCGGGCGCGGACGCGCTGGCTGGCTGAGCCGACCTGCTGGAGTTCCATGGCGTGGTGGGCGAACGCGAGGGCACGCGTCTGGATGTCGAGGGCGGCGCCGTGCTCGTTGTCGGAGGCGATCAGCTGCTGGAAGGCGTGCTCAAGACGGTCGGCGTCGTTCATGCCGACGCGCAGCGAGCTGTGGGCTGGGGCAGGAGGCATGGCGGCTGCGGCTGCGAGGCCGAGAGCGGATCCGGCGAAGGTGCGTCGCCGCACGGGGTCCTCCGGGGTTTCTGGTCGGGCGGTGGCTGTCCGGCGCGGGGGTCTGGTGAACCCGAGTTCCTCTATCGGGCAGCCGAACTCTTCTTCCAGGGCGCGGCGTTGTCGCGCCTGCGGCCACCGGGTTTTACAGGTGAGGTAGTTGCGGATGTGCCGGTCCATGAGGGTTCCGGCGCGGCCGGTGAACTGCTCGATGCGCTTGTTGAGGCGGTCGGCGAGTTCCTGCTGGCCCAGTCCGGCGGCCTGCATGCAGGCCTCAAGTAAGAGTGCCCGGCAGTAGGTGTTACTTGAGGCGTTTGGTGGTGGGGCGACTGTTCCATCGGTAGCGCGAGGTGGCGCGGCGGATGAGCATGCGGAGCGTGACGATAGCGGCGGACAGGTAGAGGTAGAAGTCGACGACCTGGCTGCGTTTCTCGGTGCAGCGTCGCAGTTTGCCGAAGCCGTTCATCCAGGCATGACTGCGCTCGACCACCCATCTCTTGCCGGCCTGGATCGGAGCGGGCACGCCCTTGAGGGCGATCTCGCCGGTGAAGCCGAGTTCCGACAACGCGGCCCGGGTCTTGTGGCTGTCGTAGCCACGGTCCAAGTTGACATTGACCTGATCTGGCAGGGATCCGACCTGCTCCTTTGCGTCCTCCAAGGTGGGTACGAGCAGCGGTGAATCGTGCCGGTTGGCCCCGGCTGAGACGATGCCCAGCGGGATGCCGCGGGCCTCGGTGGCCACCGAGCGCTTCAGGCCCTGCTTGCCCCGGTCCACTGGGGAGCGTCCGGCGGCCTCGCCACCGCAGGGAGCCTTGGTGATGCAGCCGTCCACGGACAACTCGCCCAGCTCAAGGCCGATCATCCTGTCGTACGCCTCAAGCGCCAGGGCGTGCAGCTGCCGGGCTATCCCGAGTTGGGCCCAGTAGGCGACTCGTCGTCGGATGGTGCGGTCCGAGCATCCAGGAGTCGCGACCCGCTCGTAGCCGGAGCCGTGGACCAAGGCGGCGATTACGTGGTCGAACACAACGCGGTCCGCAATGCGCGGGTTGTGGCAGCCCAACGGGTGGCTGTCCACGTGCTCCGGTAACAGCGTCGCGAACTGGTCCCACAGGGGTTCGAGCAGGCATGATGGCAGGACAGGCACGAGCCCTCCGGTGATCACTGAGCGTAGAGAACTCCATGATCACCATGGCTCGTGCCTGCTCGACTTCCAGGGTCGCCCTCATCAACAACGCACGCCTACTGCCGGGCACTCTAAGGCGTTCCCTGCCATGTGCAGACGGTAGCGGTGTGACGGGCGTCACGTCACCGCGAAGGTAAAAATTACCGGTCGTTGGTGCCTCGATTGTTCCCGGAATTGCCTGGGCCTCCCGCCGCCTCAGCGGTTGTCTGGTAAAGGCTCGCCCGCCCAGCGGCGGATGGGCCGCTCGCGCAGCAAACGAGGGGACCAGGACCGTGAACACGATCGACACCACGCTGGCCACGACCCCGCTTGAGGACCGCCCCCGCTGGCCCGCGGCCCAGACCGCCATCATCAGCGGCCGGGCGATGGGCATCGTCACCACCGCGTACGCCGGCGCTGCGGCGCTGGACGACTGGCTCGGCGAGCACCAGGCGTTCCTCTCCCAGGTGGCGACCATGCCGACTGTGGCCGAGAGGGCAGCCCGATGACTGGCCCCGTAGAGACAGAGAGCGGCACCCAGCCGCTGGACATCGCGACGATGCGCCAGACGATCGGCCGGCTGCTCCCTCCCGACGTCGAGCCGCTCGACACCAGCGAAGTGGACACCCTGACCGCCCTGCTGCGCGGGCACATGGAGCTGGTCATCCCCGCAGTGCACGCCGTCGTGCAGACGTTGCCCAAGGACGACGTGCCCCGGTACTGCGCGCTGGCCTGTATCGACGAGGCGCGCGGCAGGCTGGGGCGTATGGCAGCCGGACCGGCACGGCACGACCGCCTCGTGTACGCCCGCCGCCTGGCCCGCTCGCTGAACGCCCTGTGCGACCACTACGAGGCGCTGACGGGCGTGCGCATGTGCCTGGCCTGTGACCAGCCGATCCGGGCCGGCGAGGCCACACGCCCGTACGACAAGGTCAGCCCGCCCGGTGACGCGGCCGGTGAAGGCCGCATCCACGAGCGGTGCGGCAACTCCGTGCGCCGCCGCTGACCCTCTCAGACCCCCGCCCCGGGCCCCAACCCTGGACAGGTCGAGCCTCGGGGCTGGTTGCACAACGGCGCGGAGACCGCTTCTCCGAACAGGATCACTGGAGGTCAATGATGACCAAGCCCAACCTGTACGAGCTGCCCGCAGCCGCCGACGCCCCCGCCCGCTCGTGGTGCGGTGGCAACCTCGGCGGCGACAACGAGACGTGCGTGACCACCCGGCCGCTCGCCGGCGTGGACGCGTTCGTCGTCGGCGACTCCAAGCCCGAGGGTGCCGGGCGCGAGCTGCGCATGACCGGTCCGGAGCTCGACACGTTCGCCCTCAACTGGGCTGCCAGCCGCAGCCTCGCGCTCTAACCTGGGCGCTCACCCCACCGAGCATCACGGGCCGTCCCACCATGGGGGGCGGCCCGTCCCGGAGGATGCATGACCATCACCGCCCCTGAGGCACCCAAGGTCACCAGCCAGACGTGGACGGGCCATTGGCACGGGTTCGGCCCCTGGATCGGCCCTCTCACCCGCTACGCGCAGGAGGGCAGCAGGAGACCGCCGCACCCCGTGCGGCCTGAGCCCGGCGCGGACCATGCCACTCGCTACCAGGAGGCCGCGGGCGAGTTCGCCACGTCCGGTCTGCCGCCGCTGATGACCGGTCACTGGCTGGCCAAGCAGGGGCAGGCTGCTGCCGCCCGCACCTGGACGGACGCCGCTGACGCGGTCGAGTGGATGAAGCAGCACTACACCGACCATCCGCCGTTCGAGCGAAGTGATGGCCTGCAGTCCTACGTCAGCCTGGACGCGAAGCTCGCGTACGCGTTCGATGTCCTGCCCCGTGGGGTGGACGTCTGCTGGGTCCACTACACCCAGTCGCGGAGCCTGATCTCGCTTTCCGTCGTGTGCTGCCCGAACCTCTTCCACCCGGACCTGGAGTGTCCGGCGCTTCCTCAATGACGAGGAGATCAGATGTCGCTGAGCATGCTGCTGCCCCCGCAGGGGGTGGCTGACTTTCTGGCCGACTGGCCTGCCGAGCCCCGCGTGTACGAGCGCGGGCGCACGGCCCTCGACAGCATCGTCACCGTCCGCTCCCTGCACGAGTGGATCGACACAGGGTGTGTCCCGGCCGCCGAGGTCGCAGTCATGAAGGCCGGTCCTTCCAACCGGGAGGCCTTCAAGACCGACGGGCGCACCGACCCCGTCAAGCTCCGCAAGCTCTACGCCGGCGGCCACACCATCCGCCTCGGCAACCTGCAGCGCGTCATCCCGGCCTTCGCGAACATGACCAGGGCGATCCAGCGGGAGACCGGCTACAGCAACTACGTCCACGCCTTCCTGACGCCGCATGGGCAACAGGGGCTGCTGCACCACTGGGATCAGCAGATGGCGCTCATCGTGCAGATCTCTGGGGCCAAGACGTGGCAGCTGTGGAAGCCGGTCCACGAGGCACCGATGCGCGAGTATCAGGAGTCGTTCCGGGTGTGGCAGCCCGACTTCATCCCGGCCTGGGAGGCTGCCGGGCCGGACCTGTCGATCGACCTTGAGGCCGGGCAGACGCTGGTGCTGCCAAGAGGCTGGGTGCACAACCCGCATGCCCTGGGCCACGCCCAGGACAGCGCCCACCTCACGTACGCCATCCGTGAGCGCACTCCCCTGTGGCTCGCCGAGCAGCTGGTGGCGCGTGCGATCGAGCAACCGGAATTCCGGCGTATCATCCTGCCCCGGGACTTGCAGCGGCCCGCGCTCACCGACCAGTTGGGCGAGACCGCGCAGGCCCTCGTAAAGTTCCTCGGCGCCCTTGACCTGAACGAGGTTGCCGCTCTGGTCCATGATGCGGCGGTGAACGAGTTGGAATACACCACCTGACGGCCTCCCCCTGTGCCGCCCCTGTCGTCTGCTTCCCCCCGTGGCAGATGGCGGGGGCTTCCAGCCCCGCCCTTCCCGGTTCCGAATCCGGGAGGGCGGGGCTTTCGCTTCGCCTCAGCTACCTGCGGTCAGAGCCTTCCGCGCTTGCGCAAGCCGTCGAGCTCTTCATGTGCCCAGCAGCACAGGTGGTAGTCGCACGCCTTCAACCCGAGGGCCACGGCCTCGGGCTCGAACTGTGCTGCGAACAGGTCCGGGTGCCGCCCCAGTCCGGAAACATGGTGGCAGTAAGGGCATCACGAGCAGGTAGAGGTCCGTTCGTCTCCACGGGGAGAACATCGTGAGCGACGCTCCGTGTCTACATCAAATCGCCTCTCAGAACACGATCGAGCGCCGCCTGGCCTGCGGGTCCCCATGTCGGCTTGCCGCCAGGAAGGCCCCGATCTCCGTTCTGGCCCATAAGCATGAGGAATAGGCTTTTCAGAGCAGCCAGCCCGCGGGCGCGCCGGATCGTCGCCTCGTCCGCATGCGCGTACCCGTCGAAGAATCGTGAGGCGGCGCCCGCGGGAAGGACCACCCATGCGGCCGCGAGGTCCCACGCCGGATCGCCGGCGAACATGGCACCGAAGTCGATCACGCCCGACAGCGTGCCATCCGCGACGACGACATTCGCCGGATGAAGGTCACCGTGCACCCATACCGGCGGGCCCTCCCACTCGGGGGCCGCGACGGCATCATCCCAGACGGCCCGGACCTCGTCGGCAATACCGCCGGGGACGGCGGCTTGAAAGAAGTGGTCGAAGCCGTCCGTGCACTTCTTGGGGTGAGCGCCGCGGTCCTCACTGGTCGGCGCCTCGGTGGGCGCCTCCACATGGAGCGCCCTGAGGAAGCCCGCCAGAGTGTCGGCCGCGTGGTCGCCGCGGCTGATGGAGGTGTAGTCCAGTGGTTCGCCGGGAACCCACGTCATGATCGTCCAGGGCTTCGGGAAGCGCGCGGACGGTTCACCGACCCGCACAGGATTCGGGACCGGCAGCGGCAGGCGCGGGGCCAGAACGGGCAGCCATCGGCACTCCTTGCGCTGGAGGTCCGGGGCATGTTCTGTACGCGGCATGCGCACAGCCAACTCGTCGCCAAGGCGCCACTGTTGGTTGTCCCAACCGCCCGCTACCTCGCGGATGGCCAGCCCTGCAAGGTCCGGATGCTGCTCCTGCAGCAGGTCGTGGACCAGGTCAGCGGTGATCTCGATCTCGGAGTCGGTCATGCGAAGCCACAGTACTGGGGCAGGCGGAGCGGCTCTCGCTCTCCGGAAGATCTAGCCGTTCAACCTGCTGCTGAGAGAGAGCAGTTTGCGTAACCTCTGGTGGGAACGCCCTGTGCGCCGCGGCATGTAGAACGACACAGGGACATGCTCAACCAAGCGTGAGCCATCGAATGCCCAGGCGATCAACCTCCGCTGTTTCCTCCTCGGTGATCGGATCGCGTCCGGTCGCCTTGCGCAGGAAGCGGAGTTGGCCCCAGCCGAGCTTCTCCAGTGCTGCCGCACTGTCCGGGCCGAGCAGAAGATCCTGCACCACGTCCGCGGCCTGCGAAGTCAGCCAAGAGTCGTGTCCCAGGGCGTCGGCCAGGTCCAGGCCATGCACCGCGACCTCGACCACCCGCGTCACCAAGAACTCCGACAACAGCATCGGATCCCCGTGCCTGGTGCGAACCACGCGCCCGTTTGGCTCGGCCCTGCACAGCCGATCCACCTCCCTCCAGGTGGCGTCAAAATCCTGGCCGAGGCCAGCCCTGCTGAGTTGCTCGGCCGCGTGCTCCTGAGCCAGCGCGATCCGGGCCGCGTTGGCGTCCGGGGCGAAACGGTTGTCGGGCCGGTAGTACTGCGCTGCCGACACCTCGGAGCGGACGGGCGCCGGTGCGGCCAGCATCCCGGGCAACCAGGCGATCACCACCCGGACGTGCGCGAGCAGGTCGCCAACTGTCCACGGCGCGCATCGTGTCGGCAGACGCCACTCGGCCTGCGACACTGCGGCCATCGCCTGGGCGAGTTGCCCGGCCTCGATACGAAACGCTTCAACTACCCGCCCTTGATCCATACCGATCAAGCTACGTGGGCGGAACTGGTGCAGCGGCAGATCTCAAGCACGGTCTCAGAGAGGGGCTCGCTTCACGCTCGCGTGGGAGCGGGTCGAAGACTCCTGTGAAGTCCTCACGTGCCTGTGTTCGAACTTCCCCGCTCTGCACGGAGTTGAGGAAGATGAGGCGGTCGGCCTGCGCCTGGTGCAGGGCGAATCGCCTGTGACTGGCCTCTGCCTCTTGTCGGCGCCGCCGCTCGTAGGTCTCCCGGTCGGCAAGGAGCTGCTTGAGCCGGTCGACGCGGAAGTTGGCGCGGGCGTCGAGCAGATCCGAAGTTGTGATGGACTCCGTCGTCATGGTCCCCCCGGTTGGTGTGCGCGAGCGTAGCCCGGAAAGCGATTGTTCAGCAGCGACTGCGTTGAAGGGCTCGTGCTTTCAGAGGAGTTGTCCGCGCGCAGCCCTAGGCTCGAACGCATGAGCAGTCCCATTGCGCTGGCCGCTGCCGCCCCGATCCTCGCCAGGATCATGGTGGACACCGTTCAGATCTTCCGGCCCGGCCCGGAGGTCCTGGACCCGGACTCGGGTGTGTACGTGCCGGGCCCGGACATCATCATCTACTGCGGGCTGGGTGCGATCTTCTCCGCCGGCGGGCCTGGCCTGGTGGTGGCCGTAGCGGGCCAGCCGGTGCTGTCTCTTCTCCCCAGGACTACAGACCACGGGCGGCAACCAAGCGATACGAACGGTTGTGGCTGGAGACCAGCACATCACGGACCCCGTGGTCGAGGGAGGATCACGTCGCCGCTGCGGTCGCCCCGGAGATCCTGCGCCGTCCGGATACCGTCGCGAAGGTCGCGGCTTCCTAGCCGGCCGTTGCTTGCGACTGGTTGTCAGACGAGCGCCGGGGCGGGAGCGGGCAGGTAGGGGGTGATGTTGCGCCAGGCGCGCTCGATGTATTCCTCCTTCTCGCCGACCGGGGCGACATAGTGCAGCGCGCCTTCGGCGGCGTCGTGGCCCTGGAGGCGGGTGATGATCCAGGCCGCGAGGTAGTGCGAGGCCAGGCAGCCGCCGGCGGTGGCGATGTTGCCCTTGGCGTAGAAGGGCTGGTTGAGGACCTCGACGCCGGCGGCGACGACCCACGGCTTGGTGATCAGGTCGGTGCAGGCGGGGATGTCGTTGAGCAGGCCGAGCCTGGCCAGCACGAGCGCGCCGGAGCACTGCGCCGCGATGAGCTGGCGCGAGGGGTCCAGGCCCCGCAGGATGTTCATGATCGCCGGGTCTTCGGTGACCTCGCGGGTGGCGATGCCGCTGCCGACGATGACGGCGTCGGCGGCGCACGCCTCCTCCAGCGTGGACATCTGCTCGATGACCACCCCGTTCCTTGACGTCACCTTGGGGCTGGGGGTGGCGATGGTGACGCGCCAGTCGTCGGTCTTGATGCGGTTGAGCACACCGAGCGCGATCAGGGAGTCGAGCTCGTTGTAGCCCTCGAAGGTGAGGATGGCGATGTGCACGACGGCTGTCCTTCCGGAGGAGTGGAATTCGACGGTAAGAACCCGCGAGCAGGACAGTCAAAGAATTGTCATGGATACAATCCGGTGCATGGCAGCCTCGCGATACAAGAAGCTGGTCGACGCGCTCGCAGCCGACATCCGGACCGGGCGCCTCGCCCCGGGGGTGCGGCTGCCGACCCACCGCGCTCTCGCCGCCCGCGAGGGCATCGCCGTGGTGACCGCGACCCGGGTGTACGCCGAGCTGGAAGCGATGGGCCTGGTGAGCCGGGAACAGGGCCGCGGCACGTTCGTGCGGGACATCGCGGTCCCCGCCGGTCACGGCATCGATCAGCAGGCCGTCGCCACGGACGCGGTCGACCTCAACTTCAACTACCCGTCGCTGCCCGGCCAGGCTGATCTCCTGCGCCAGGCCCTGCGAGAGGTGGCCACCTCCGGTGAGCTCGAGTCGCTGCTGCGCTACCAACCACACCGAGGGCGCCCCCAGGACAGAGCCTCCATCGCACGACACCTCACACGCCGGGGAATCACCACCGACGCGGATCAGATCCTCGTCGCCAACGGTGCCCAGCACGGCCTGGCCGTCACCGTCATGGCCACGCTGAGCGCCGGCGACGTCGTCGCGGTCGACGCACTCACCTACCCGGGTTTCAAGGTGCTCGCGCACGCCTTCCATCTCGACCTGGAGCCCATCCCCACCACCACGGACGGGCCGGACCTCGATGCCCTGGAGAAACTGTGCGCGACCCGCCCGGTGCGCGCGATCTACACCATGCCCACCCTGCACAACCCCCTGGGCTGGGTCATGCCGGCCACTGACCGCACCCGCCTGATCAGGATCGCCCGACAGCACGGTCCGCTCATCATCGAAGACGGCTCATATGCCTACCTGGTCGAGGATCCTCCACCGCCTCTGGCCGCCACCGCACCGGACATCACCGTCTATGTCTCGGGACTGTCCAAGAGCATCGCCACCGGCCTGCGGGTCGGCTTCGTCCTCGCCCCGCCGTCCACGGTTCCGTCCCTCGAACGGGCCATCCGGGCAACCACCTGGAACACCCCCGCCCTCACCACCGCCATCGCCTGCCGCTGGCTCGACGACGGCACGGTGAACCAACTGGAAGCGCAGAAACGAGACGACGCCAGGGCCCGCCAGGCACTCGTCAGGCAGGAGCTGGCGGGCCTCCCGCTCATCAGCTACCCCTCGTCCTACTTCACCTGGCTGCCACTGCCCGACGACGCACGCGCCGACCGTCTCACCGCCACCCTCGCGCGCCGGCACATCTCGGTCACCACGGCAGAGCCGTTCACCACGTCGACGCACACACCACAGGCGATCCGCCTCGCCCTGGGCTCGACCGACCTGGACAGCCTCCGGTCGACGCTGCGCACAGTACGACGAGTCGCCGTCGAGGACGCCTACACCTGAACTCGGGCTCCAGCCCTTCAGTCGGCAAACAGACGTTTGACGACATGCGGCCGACGCGTCCAATGAACCCGTGCAATCCGGGGTTCGCGGCGGCGCGAATCCAATCAGGTCCGATGGTGATTGCTGACAGGGTTTGACGACAGATAGGGTCCGATCCTCCGCACGGAAGGGGCCCCTCGGTGGCGAACCTGGTCTACAAGCGGGTCTCGACCGACCAACAGTCGACCGACCGTCAGAACCTCGTCTTGGACGAGGCCGAGATCGAGGACCCGGTCGTATTCGAGGAAGACCCGGGCACCTCCAGCCGCCTCCACCCGCTCCAACGGCCGAGGTTCAGCGAGCTGCTCACGTACGCGCGGCCGGGCGACACCGTGCACATCTCCGAGATGTTCCGCCTCGTACGCGGCACCGGGCACATCCTCGACGTGCTCGACGTGTTCCACCGCGACCGCCTCGCCCTGTGCATCCACGACGGCGCGTTCTCCGCGATGGACCTCACCGCCCGCCACCCGCGCACCGGCGAGCTGCTGTCCACCGTGAAGTTCATGGTGCAGACCCTCGCCGCCGCCGGCGAACTCCAGCGCGAATTGACCTACGACGGACTGCGCGCCGCCGAGGCCAAGGGCAGCAAAGGCGGGCGCCGCCCCGCCGTGGCGGCCGACAAGGCCGACGCCGTCCGCACCGCGTACCTGGAGGGCCGCTCGATCGCCGCCCTCGCCCGCGAGCACGGCGTCAGCCGCGGTGCCATCCGCACGGCCGTCGCCGACCTCATGCCCGACCACACCGCCATCGAGGAGGACGCCCCCCGACCCGGAGCTGCCGGTCACCCTCGACATGCCGGGCAAGGTCGCTGACTTCCTCCGCAGCACCGAGCTGGAGCATGCCGAGCGGGCCGCGCTCGACCAGGGCGTGACCGTATGACGCGGCCAGGGCTACACCCTGCGCGTCAGCGCCGTGCCCGCGGTACACCGCGGACTCCTCGACGCTGCCAGCCCCTCGACGACACCCAGGGCCCGGCCATCCCGGCACAGCGCAAGGCCCGCCGCGAGTACGAGAACCGCGTGAAGGTCCTCGGGTTCGCTACGGTCGGCACATGACACCCCCGCACCCGTGTACGTCCTGATCCATCCCGACGGCCGTGCCGAGTGGGGCGACCGCATCGCCACCGCCGAGAGGGCCATGGGCTCTCACGGTGTCGGCCGTGCGGACCTCACCCCCGGCTCGCGACTACGGATCGTCACCTCGGACTGCGCGCTGATTCTGCGTGACGAGTACGCGCCCAACCCGTACGCAGCCGCCGCGTTGGCCCACGTCGACTCGGTCTACGCAACTGGCACCAGGTCGCCGGTCGGTGTCCAGGACCTTGGCTCTTTGGTCTTCCGGCGGTGATGGGTGCGGCGGCGTGGTCGTTCGCTGTTCAGTGCCAGGGTGTCCAGCCACTTCTTGATCTTGCAGCGGTTGGCGTGGGCCAGCTGAAAGACAAGCAGGATCGTCTGTGCCGCGATGCCGCGGATGCGCCGGGAACCCGCCGACTCGATCCCCTCGGCCAGGGGGTTCTTGGCGTAGCCGTTGTAGCCCTCGACGCTGTTGCGGAGCCGGAAGTAGACCTTCTGTCATTGAGCAGCGGAGGCCGGGCCCTCGGGTCGGGCCCGGACCGATCAAGCGAACGTCCCGCCTTTGCCGACGATGCTGAGCGTGAGCTCGCGGCGGTTCCACATGACGACCACTGCCAGGATGAGCAACACCGCCGCTGGTACCGGACTTTGGTCGATCACAAACAAGCAGGTCAGGAATGCGCCTGCCATGACTCCGGTGAGCATCAGACCACCCAGGGCGCTCAGTCGGGGAACGAGCAACAGTACGGCCCCGGCCAGCTCCAGGGAACCGGTGACATATCGAAGCCATTGCCCGACACCGACGTCCTGGAAGAGTTTGACCATGTCCTGCGCGCCGGCCAACTTCGAGACCCCCGCCATGACGAACAGGACGGCCAAGATGACCTGAAGGACCCACAGGACGATGTTCCGGGCCTTCCTCTCACCCTTGGGTATATTCTGCACGGAATTAGACATATCTACTCCCTTGGCGCGCGTACCGGGCGGCACTCACACCCGGTACGAGGCCAGCCGCTCGCTTGAACATTCATGTCACACCTTAAAGTGAGACTCATGAATGCTCAAGTGTGAGCCTCGTGAGCGTCAATCCGGGCCTCTCCAGCCCACGGTCCAACGCGTGTGGTGTGGGGTTGGCGCGTCGCTCGCACCGTCATCCAGCTCTGCGGTTCCGCTCCTTCACTACCGAGACAGGCCAAGCCGGCAGCCCAGACTGGCTCGAAGGTCAACCACTCCGAATCCGACTCGGACAGTCCACGCTGGATCGTGGAGGACACCGTCCGCGGCCACTCACCAGCAACGTCACCGCGATCCCCTGGGGTGAGACGGCGCACGGACGGCCGGGTGGGCATCGCTTGCGGCCCTTCGGGCCCGGAGGATGTACGCGCCGGGTGCGTGCACGGGGCGGAGCGTGCCGTTTGTGGGACGGCCGACCCAAGACCCTTTTGCGGGTTCTTAGGCGCGACGGCGGTCAGGCCGGCCAGTGCCACCATGATGCGGTTGCAGCACCAGCGGCGGACGGTCTCATGCGAGACGATCACGCCGCGCTCGAGCATCAGTCCCTCGACCTCGCGGACGCCGGGCGGGAAGCGGAAGTAAAGCCACACGCAGGGGAGATGACCACCACCGGGTAGCGGTGCCCTTTGCATCACGGCGACGTGCTGCCCACGGATGACCCCTCCCAGCGTGATCAGCCAGAGGATCATCCCACCAGCCGGTCGAGGTGACAGCGCCGAGGCGAGTCCCCCCGCGTGGCCAAGCGGCCTTACTGAGGAGTCAGGCGTGCTCCGCCGCGCGCTCGATCCGGTCGAGCAGTCGGTGGTGTCGGGCTCCGTGGGCGAAGTCGGGCACCTCGGAGCCGTCCTGCGTCAGGTCACGCTGGATCTGCGCGTAGGCGGCGCCGACGTTGTACGCGGGGGTTCCGCGCAGCTCCTGGAGCGCGGGGTCGAAGTACCGTTCGGGTACGGTGAGCCGACTGAGATCGGCGTCGGATCCGTGCGCCCCGTCGATGCTGAACTCGCCCAACTGAAGATGTCCAATGTCGCCGGGGATGACCAGGTCCCCGTCCGTTCCGTTGATCTCCCAGTGGAAGCCGCGGGAGATGCCACCGAGGTAGTGGACAGAGGCCACGGCGCCGGAGCAGAGCACGCCGCCGAGCACCACCTGGTCGGCGACGTTGGGCCGATAGACCCGGCCGGACTGCGGGTCCTTGACTTCTCGGTGGCGGGTGGCGGGTGGCGGGTGGCGGTGACAGCGGTGACCTTCTCGACATCGCCGAGCACCATGGTCAGGCCGTCCATGGTGTGCCCGAACGGGATGGTCAGCATGGTTGCGCCGTTGGCGCGATCCAGCAGGTAGGCGCCGTTTTCAGGGAAGACCGCTCCCCGGCCTCCGCCCGAGGCCACCAGGCTTGTCGAGAGCACCTCGCCGACGTAGCCGTCGGCGACCAGATCGCGCATCAGCGCACTGCCGGGGCGGACCGCGCCTGCAGTCTGGTGAAGGTGCGCAGCCCGCGCTCGGCAGCGGTGGTCGCCAGCTCCTCGGCCTCGGCCAGTCCGTTGCCCAACAGCCACTCGGAGAACACCATCTTGCCTGCAGCCAGGGCGGATTGGATCATCTCCCGATGATCCGGCACCTTCACGGTGACCACCACCACGTCGACCTCGTCGGCCTCCGCCAGTTCGCCGGCCGTCCCGAAGGACCGCGTGACTCTGTACTTCTCCGAAGCCTGCCGCGCGGACTCGGCGCTGCTCGCAGAAAGTGCGCGCAACTCAAAGCCGTCCAGCTGTTGCAGCGCGGGCAGGTGGGCCTGGAAAGCCCAACCGCGCCTGGCGGAAAGGCCGACGATGCCCACGCCAATGGGGCCTATTGGGGGGATGGCATGGTGGTACTTTTCCGCAGTTCGAGGCACTGTTTGATGAGTGGTACGAGGGCAGCCGCTGACTTGAAGGTCAGACGGCGATGTCGGCGGGGACGCCAGCGAACAGGTCGTCCTCGGGGAGTGAGGTGTCGACCAGCGAGCGGGCGAGTTCGTACTCCTCGGTCGGCCAGATCTCGCGCTGGACGTCGAGCGACACCCGGAACCACGGGCCGTCCGGGTCGATCTGGGTGGCGTGCGCGATCAGCGCCCGGTCGCGCACCTCGAACCAGTCGGCGCACTGCACCCGTGTGGTGAACTCGCGCTCCTTGCGGCCCTCCTTGTCCCAGTCGGCGATCCACTCGCCGTAGGGGGACTCTTGGCCGTGCTCCACCAGGTAGGCGTGGAGGGCGCGGATCCGGGCCATCGACATGCCGTGGTTGTAGTACACCTTCAGCGGCTGCCAGGGCACACCGGACTCCGGGTAGGCGTCGGGGTCCCCGGCCGCGTCGAAGGCGGCCATCGTGATCGTGTGGGTCATGATGTGGTCGGGGTGCGGGTAGCCGCCGTTCTCGTCGTACGTGGTGATCACGTGCGGCCGGAATTCCCGGATCAGCCGGACCAGCGGTTCGGCCGCCTTCTCCACCGGCTCCAGCGCGAAGCAGCCCTCGGGCAGCGGAGGTAGCGGGTCGCCCTCCGGCATTCCGGAGTCGACAAAGCCCAGCCAGGCCTGCTTGACGCCGAGGATCTCGCGGGCGGCGTCCATCTCCTGGCGCCGTACCTCGTGGATGCTGGCCTCGATCTCGGGGTCGCCCTGGAGCTTCGGGTTGAGAATGGAACCGCGTTCGCCCCCGGTGCAGGTGGCCACCAGAACGTCCACGCCCTGGGCGACGTACTTCGCCATGCTGGCGGCACCTTTGCTGGACTCGTCGTCCGGGTGGGCATGGACCGCCATCAGCCGCAACTGCTCTGTCAACGCATGTTCCTTCCGCATCGCCCCGCTTGCGGGGGGGGGGGGGGAGTCCTTGGCCGGGGCCCTGCACCGAACGGAGGACCACTCAGCGGCCTGTCATGCCTTTCATGGCGGTGATGTTGTGCGCGTATCGCTCCACCGTCGCCGTGGCAGTCAACTCAAGCCTTTTGCAAGGCGTCTGAGCTCACGTCACGGTGAAGGCGGCCGGCACCCGGATGCCGCGGGCCACCCGCACGCCGTTGGCATCGCACCGGGCACCGGTGAAGGTGAAGCCCGAGTGGCTGCCTGTCCCCAGGAGCGGATCGGGCCGAAGTCCGCTGCCCGTCCGGAAATGGCTGCAGATGACGGTGCACAAAGCGGTCTACGGTCACCGACCGCTGCGAGGTCAAGCCTTCACTTGAACTTTCATGACACACTCTAGGCAACAACTCATGAATGTTCAAGTGTGAGTCGACTCGTCGGCGTTCAAGCCGACTCCACGGCCCGGCTCGCGATGCCGTCGCAGGGGGAGGCGTTTTGGTACGGGCCCCGTGATGGCCGGTCAGCTGATCAGGGAGGGGTAGTCGGTGTACCCGGTCGCGTCGCCGCCGGAGATCACCTCCGGCCGCAGTTCATTGAACGGGGAACCGTCGGCGAGACGGCGTGGCAGGTCGGGGTTGGCGATGAAGAGGCGTCCGAATGCGATGGCGTCGGCCCAGCCTGCGCGAAGGATGCGGGTGCTCTTGTCGGGGGTGTAGTTGCCGGCGGCGATGATGACGCCGTCGTACGCCTCGCGGAGCCTGATGCGGAAGTCGTCGCTGAGTGCCGGGCCGCCGACCCAGTCGGGCTCGCACAGGTGGAGGTAGCCCAGTTCACGCCGGTTGAGTTCACGGGCGATGTGCAGGCCCATCTCCAGGCCGTCGCTGTCGTCGAGGCCGCCGGCCTTGATCATGGGGGAGATGCGCATGCCGACGTGGGCCGGATCCCAGGCGTCCACGACGGCGTCGACGACTTCCAGGGGGAAGCGGGCGCGGTTGTCGAGGCTGCCGCCGTACTCGTCCTCGCGGTGGTTGCTGCTGCTGGACATGAACTGCTGGAGGAGGTAGCCGTTGGCGCCGTGGATCTCGACCATGTCGAAGCCGGCGGCGCGGGCGTTGAGGGTCGCACGGTGGTAGTCGTCGACGACGCGGGGCAGTTCATCGGTGGCCAGGGCGCGCGGGGTGGGCGCGTCGACGGACATGAGGTCGCCGTCGGGGCCCTGGATCCTTGTGGTGCCCTTGAACGGCAGGGCGCTGGCGGAGACGCCCGGCTCGCCGCCGTGGACGGCGGGGTGGGTGATGCGGCCGACGTGCCACAGCTGGAGGGCGATCCTGCCTCCCGCCTTGTGGACGGCGTCGGTGATGCGGCGCCACCCGGCGACCTGCTTCTCGGAGTGGATGCCCGGGGTGGCGTGGTAGCCCTTGCCTTCGGGGCTGATCTGGGTGCCTTCGGTGACGATGAGGCCCGCGCCGGCGCGCTGGGTGTAGTACTCGCGCATGAGGTCGGTGGGGACGTCCCCGGGCTGGGCGGCGCGCATGCGGGTCAGGGGCGCCATGAACACGCGGTTGCGGGTGGTGAAGGCGGGCAGGGCGAGCCGATGGGTCAAATTAGGCATGGGTATCCCCTCCAGCCGGCATTGGCCGGCTGTGATCGGTGTTCTTGGAAATGTGTCCCGCCGCCCAATGCCGGACGGGCGGGTCTGCCTAGTCGATGCCGTGGGCGGTCAGCAGGGCCTCGACCGCCGCGCGCACGGAATCCGGGTAGCGGCCGGTGAGCAGGGTGTAGTCGGCCGCCCCGGTGTGCAGCACGACGATCTGCTCCGCGAGGACCTCCGGCTCGAACGCCCCGGCGCGAGCGGCCTGGCGGCGCACATAGCCGTGCAGTTGGTCCTTGTGAGAGCGCGCCTGCCGCACTGCAGGGTGCGACGGGTCGCGGAACTCGGTGCCGATGTTCACGAAGAAGCAGCCGGAGAATCCGGGAGCCTCGCCGTGGACGCGCTGCGCCTCGAAGACTCCTAGCAGCCGCTCACGTGGTGTGGCGTCATCGGTCTCGTCGGGGAAGTCCTGCACGGCCATGTCGTGACACCGGTCAAGGACCTCCGCCAGGAGTTCGCCCTTGGACCGGAACTGCTTGTAGAGCGTTTTCTTCGAGATTCCGAGATCGGCAGCAACGCGGTCCACGCCCACGGCGTGGAACCCCTCACGGTGGAAGAGGCCGGTGGCGTGCTCCACCAGGCGGTCTCTGGTGCCTTCACCATCCATGATTTGAATGTACCACGCATGGAAACAGTTCTGTTTCCTGGTGAGTGCATGCCATTGCACGCCGGTTGTCCCATGTGGCGAGTCTGCCGTGGCAGATAAGGATGCAGGCGATGACGGTGAGAACGGGCACGTGTTCGGCTTTGCCCTCGTAGCGGCGGCGGGGCGGCAGCAGTTGGGCAACAGATGCGTTCGATCGCCCAGTGGTGGTGGCCGAGCCGGGTGGACGCGAGCCTCTGCAGGCGCAACCGGGGCCCGACGCCGCGGTCGCACAGCCCCGAGGACGCGGCTCGTCGTAGTCGCCGCCCAGCGGTGGAGAGGCGCTCCCTCCCCCACTCCTGCCTCGCGAGGGCGGTTTCACGGGGAGTCCGAGTCCCGCGCAGCACTGACCGCCCGGGGGCCGAGCGTCAGTGCACGCCAGAGTGCGCTTCAAAGGCCCCGGATCCTGTCGCGGCGCGATGGCAACCAGCGGTCCCTCCACGGGGCACCCTTGCCGGGCTGAAGGTGGAGCGGGCGTGACACAGGTCGTGGCTGGTCGTTGAACCCGAGGCTGTGATCACACCCGCAACGGGGCCCTGGGTCGCCGGGGCTCCGTTGCGGGTTCAGCCGCGGAGCCGGCCGAACAGGCCACCGGCGCGGCGTTCGCGCTCTCACGCGATTACGGCGAGGGAAGTTCCCTCGCCCCCCTTCCGGCGGGCGAGGGTGTCAGACTCGGACCGTCTTGAGGGCGCGGGCCCAGGATTCCAGCTGGTCGAACAGGGTGGTCGCGGCGGCGTCGTGCTGCTCGGCCGGCTTGAAGACGGAGAAGTTCTCGAAGTCGGTGAACAGCGAGAAGGACAGCTGCTGACGCACGTGGGCCAGCTGCAGTTCGCTGGCCACGCCCCGCAGGTGCTCGATGGCCCGGGCGCCGCCCAGGGAACCGTAGGAGACGAAGGCGGCGGCCTTGTTGTTCCACTCGCCGTACAGGTAGTCGATCGCGTTCTTGAGTACGCCGGAGGTGGAGTGGTTGTACTCGGGGGTCACGAAGATGTACCCGTCGAACTCGGCGATCTTGGACGCCCATGCCTTGGTGTGCTCACCCTGGTACTGGCCCATGGCCGGCGGAACGGCCTCGTCCAGGTGGGGCAGCGGGTAGTCGACGAGGTCGACCAGCTCGTACTCGACGCCGGCGCGGGCGCCGGAGCGGTCCACCACCCAGTCCGCGACAGCCTTGCCGTTGCGGCCGGGCCGGGTGCTGCCGAGGATGACGGCGATCTTCAGGTCACTCATGGGTCTTCTCCTTGACGGGCCACCGATGCGAGGCCGGCCTCTTTATATGAACATTCATGTCAGATCCTAGAGTGGGGACCCATGAAATTTCAAGTGTGAGCCCTGACTTGTGAGCGTTCATGCCAGATAGACTCCAGGCATGCCTGACCAGCCTCGGCCGACGAACGATCAGCCCCGCTGGCTGACCCCGGCAGAGCGGGAGACGTGGCAGCAGTTCGCAATGATGCTGCACCGACTGCCCGCCGCCCTGGGGGCGCAGCTGCAGCGCGACGCACAGCTCAGTTACATCGAGTACTACGTCCTCGCCGGACTGTCCGATCAGCCGGGACACCGCATGCGCATGAGTGACCTGGCCGTCCTGGCCAACTCCGAGCAGTCACGCCTCTCCCACATGATCAGCAGGCTGGAACGCCGGGGTTTCGTCCGCCGCGAACCCGACCCCACCAACGGCCGGTACACCCAAGCGATCCTGACCGACGCCGGCCACGCCCATCTCACCGAAGCCGCCCCAGGACATGTTGCCCAGGTACGCGACCTCGTCTTCGACGTTCTCGACCCCGCTCAGCTCACCAGCCTGCGCAACGCCGCCGAGAAGATCAGCGAAAGGATCGACCGCCGGGAGCAGCAGGCCGGCCCCCGCACGGACACCGCCCCCCAGCCGTCACACCGCAACGCCACGCCGTGATGGCCTCGATGCGAGACGCAGGCCCGGGCACTCGCTCCGACCCTCGGCGAGATCGTGGAGATCGTCGCCGAGGGGCCTTCGCCGGACGAGACCGGTGCGGACCTGCCCTGACTCCGCTGAGCCGTTCACTCAGAAAGCCGCGGCAGGTCCCGGGAGCCGTGGGTGCGCGGCGTTCCTTCCACGCGCCCACGGCAGGTTCCTCGCTACCGGGAGCCTCAGTGGGCAACCACCGGCACCGCCACCTCGACGCTCTCGCCGCCCGGGCGGCGGTTGACCAGGGTCAGGACGATGAGCGTGGCGATCACCAGCATGCCGAGGGCGAACCAGATGGCATTGGCGTAGCCGTGCACCACGCCCTGCAGCTGGACCAGCTGCCGCTGCGGCTTCGTCCCGGCGCCGACGATGTGATCCTTGACGTACGAGGTTGTCGCGGAGGCGGCGATCGTGTTCAGCAGGGCGGTGCCGATCGCCCCGCCCACCTGCTGCGAGGTGTTGATCATCGCGGAGGCGACACCGGCGTCCCGGGGCTCGATGCCCAGGGTGGGCAGGGACATGGCGGGCGCGAACGTCGTACCCATGCCGAGACCGAGCAGTACCAGCGCCGGCAGGACGGTCGAGGCGTACGACGAGCCGACCTCCAGCCGAGCCAGCAGCAACATGCCGGCCGCGGCCACCAGGAAGCCGGGGCCCATCAGGAACCGGGCCGGAACGCGGGTCACCAGACGCGTGCCGATCTGGGTCGAGCCGACCATCATGCCCGCGACCATCGGCAGGAAGGAGAACCCGCTCTTGACCGGCGAGTAGCCCTTCACGACCTGCAGGTAGTAGGTCAGGAACAGGAAGCTGCCGAACATCGCGATGACCGCGATACCGAGGGAGAGGTAGACCCCGCCTCGGTTGCGGTCGGTGACCACGCGCAGGGGCAGCAGCGGCGCCTTGACCTTGACCTCGGTGACAACGAAGGCGAGGAGCAGGACCGCCGACACGACGAACAACGACATGGTCGTGGTGTCGCTCCAGCCGTCGGACTCGGCACGGGCGAAACCGTAGACCAGCGAGACCAGGCCCAGAGTGGACAGGACGACGCCGGGGATATCGAGCGGGGAGCGGTTGCGGCCGCCCTCGGGCTCACGGACGACGAGATAGGCACCAGTCGCCGCGACGATCGCAAACGGGACGTTGACGAAGAACGTCCAGCGCCAGTCCAGGTACTCGGTGAGCACCCCGCCGAGAATGAAGCCGACGGTGCTGCCACCACCAGCGATCGCGCCGTAGATGCCGAACGCCTTGGCGCGCTCCTTGGCGTCCGTGAACGTCACGGCAAGGAGGGAGAGCGCGGCAGGGGCGAGCAGGGCGCCGAAGGCGCCCTGGAGGGCGCGGGCGCCGAACATCGCCGCGCCGGTGGTCGCCGCGCCGCCGAGTGCAGAGGCCCCGGCGAAGCCGACCAGGCCTATGACGAAAGCTCTCTTGCGGCCCCACAAGTCGGATACCCGGCCGCCGAACAGGAGCAGACCGCCGAAGGCCAGGGCGTAGGCCGTGACGACCCACTGACGGTCGCCGTCGGAGATGCCCAGGTCCTGCTGGGCGGAAGGCAGGGCGATGTTCACGATGGTCGTGTCGAGGACGACCATCAGCTGGGCGAGCGCGATGAAGACGAGCGCTTTCCAGCGGCTGTCGTGTGCGTCACCGGGAGCCTTGAAAGCTGTGCGAGACATGAAGGTATCCACTTCGGGAAAAGAAAAAAGGCCGGCTGAAGGTGACTGAGAGCGTGAGGGACGACCGGCTCGTCCACATCGACAGCGGACGGTCTTGTCGCGAGTGACGCACGAAGCGGTCGACGCTCACCGATCGGCGCGAGGCCAGCCCCTCACTTGAATTTTCATGCCACATCCTAGGCGTCGACTTATGAAGATTCAAGTGCGTGGTTGTGCAGCAGGTGCGGACTATCCGCCGCGCACAGCCCCTCCTGCACGCCGCGTCTGATCGCCTTGGTCCTCGGGGTCGGCGGACCCGGCCTTCAGTCCCTGTGGCTGCTACTTCAGGGTGGACGGGAGCGCGCCCCTCACCCCGGTCGTCACCAATCCGGACTTCCCTCGGGTGGGCAGCCCGGGAACGCCGACGAAGGCGGCCGGGCAGCCCACCACGTTCAGCTTCAGCTCCACCAGCGATCCCCTGCCCAGCGGGTGCGCCGAGGCGGGGGCCCCGGACTGCCAGGCCAGCGGCTTGGACCACTTCGAGTACGCCCTGGACCAGGAACCGGGCATCGGTGCCGCCCGGGTTCCCGCCGACGCGGAGGGCAACGGCAC
>NZ_JBSFJX010000085.1:0-28190 GCF_053598275.1 Streptomyces sp. NPDC001156
CAGAAAGCAGCCCTGGTACTCGGGCAAGCACAAGCGCCACGGCGGCTCGGTCACCACCATCGCCGCACCCGACGGGGAACTGCTGTGGGTCTCCGGCGTCCTGCCGGGACGCACCGTCGACATCCGCGCCGCCCGACGCTTTCGCATCGCCGACAAGGTTCTCGCCCACCTGGGTCATCTGGCTGACCTCGGCTACATCGGCCTGCATCCCGACGTGATCACCGGATACAAGCGCCGCCGGGGCGAGAAGACCCTCCCCGAGGGAAAGAAAGCCGCCAACCAGGCCCAAGCCGCCCTGCGCTGCATCGGCGAACGAGCGAACGAGCGAACGCCCAGCTCAAGTGCTGGAAAGTCCTGGCCTGCGACTTCCGCGGCAGCCCCCGACAGATCACGGTGGTCGTCAAAGCCGTCCTGACTTTGCAGTACCTGATCCGCGATCCCTTCGGGACGAACAAGAACGAGACCACAGCGTGACACTCCGCCCGGCCGGTGATCGTCTCCTTCAGAAGAAGTCGATCACCACCCCCAACCTCGGACGGAGCATCAACTACCACCCCGTCAAGGCCCGCTCACCTGCGAGAACGAAGTTGGGACACGCTCAATAGGGAACCAGTTGGCTCAACAAGGAGCCGAGGCGCTGGAACTCGACGCAGGTACGGCTTCCCGAGTACCTGCCGGTAGCGGCGACTGCGCCTGTGGCCCCGACACGATCCGAACGGAAAGCCCCTCCGGGCGTGAACGCCCGGAGTTCCTCGCAAGGACCCACTGAAGTCCCGGACTCGTCCGGATCGTCCCCGACGGGGCGCCGCACAAGAGGGCCCGGGCGATGTCATCGCCCGGGCCCTCTCAGACGGCCGGAACTAGACCTTCTGCAAAGCGAAGTTCAGCGTCGTGGTCGCTCCCTTTCTGATCCTTACCGTCGCCATCTGCGACTGATAGCCGTCGTCCGCGCAGATCACCTGCAACGGGTTCTGGGCATCGACCCACAGCTGGTAGCGGCCGCTCGCGTCGGTGACGAGCGTGTAGTGCGCCCCCGACGTGGTGACCTGGACCACCGCGCCAGGCAGCGGACCCGCCGACCCGGTGACGACGCCGGTGATCTTGCCCCAGGTCTTCGGCGGGGCGACCGTCATCGACACGGGCAGGACCGGCGTCGAGTACGGGGTGTCCGTACCGATCGCGAACTTCGCCGTGTACGTGCCCGGTTGTGTGATATCCGGGGCACTCGCGTCGACCGACACGGTGACCGTGGCGCTGGCCCCCGGAGCGACCGTGACCGTCTTCGGCTTCGCCGCGAGCCAGCTCACGTCGTTTCCGTCACCGCAGTCGGACACGCCCGGCAGCACCTCGGCACCGGCCACCGGAACGAGGTCGCCGTACTCGTCCTTGCCAACACCGCCGATCTTGTAGAACCCGCACGCGCTGCCACCGCGGTAGACCGCGTTGTTCGAGTTCGCCATGGGCGCCCAGGTGTCACCGGCCGGGTCATAGCTGAAGCCCTGGTTGGTGATGGCCGTGTTGTCCTGGGTGACACCGCCGGAAACCAGCAGCCGGCCCTCCGCCGTCGTGTACCCGGATCCCCACAGTTCGATGGGCAGATCGGCCGCCCGCGACCAGGAGTCGGCCGCCGGGTCGTAGACGTATGCGTGGCGTGTCTCGCCGCCGGGACCGGTGCCGCCGGCGCAGTACAACTCGCCGTACAGCGTGCCGCACGCCTCCCAGCTGACCGCCTCGGGGTAGTCGGCGTGACGGCTCCACGAGTCGGTGGCCGGGTCGTAGGCCATGACGCCCGTGGCACCGCAGTCCGTGTCGCAGCCGCCGACGACGTACATCTTGCCGTCGAGGACCGCGGTACCGGAGCCCGCGAGCGGGCGCGGGTTCGCCGCGGCGGTCGTCCAGGCGTCGGCCGCCGGGTCGTAGACCTCGGTCTTGCCGTCCGGGGCCCCGGTGCTGCCCCAGCCGCCCGTCGCGTAGATCTTCCCGTTCAGCACGGCCATCGCCGGCTTCTGGCGTCCGTCAGCGGGGCCCGCCACCCGGGACCATGTGCCCGCGGTCGGGTCGTAGACGTACATGCCGCGGTAGAAGTCGGCGGTGGAGGTCCCGAACGCCGAGTAGATCTTGCCGCCGAGCGAGACGACGGCGTTGTCCACGACCGGGCCCGGCAGGTAGTCCGCTATGGCGGTCCAGGGGGCGTCGGCCGGTACCGCGCCGTGCGGTGCGGCACCACTCACCTTGCGGTTCGAAGCGCCCTTGCCGACCAGGGGCAGCGGCGAGTACGAGCCCTTGATCCGTGTGGTGGGCGCGCCATGCGCGATCAGGGGTGTCACACCGCCGGCATGCTCGTCGAACGTCACCTTGGCCGGTGCGCTGCCCGTGTTCTTCACGGTGACGGTTTGAGCGGTCTTGCCCTGCCAGGGCACGGACAGGTCGACCTTGCCCGGGGTGACCGTGATCCGGCCGGCCTTGAGCGCGAACGGCGTCCGGGTCACCGCGTCCGCCGCCACGTCGACATGAGCGGTGGCCGTGGCGTAGTGCCTGCGTGCCGCGGTGAAGTCGTGCGTGCCGATCAGCGACGAGAACACCGAGTAGAAACCGTCGGGCAGATTCGGGTCGTCCGGGGTCGCGGCGGTCATCGCGTGATCGGCCGGCTTGTCGGCGCTGGTGACGGTCGCACCGACAACGGGCTGGTCGGTGTTGGCGTCGGTGACTGTTCCGGCCACCAGACCACCCGCGACCGGGTCACACGTGCGGTCGCCGATGAAGGCGTCGTCCACCTGCCACCACGTTCCGATACCGCTGCTGGAAAAACCACCGGTGTAGTGGAACCGCACCTGTACAGCGGACTGGTGTGCGGCCATCGGCAACGGTACGTCCACCGGCGCCGGGCCGCGCAGGTCGGTTGACCGATGCCAGGCGTTCTTCCACGTGGCGCCGCCGTCCGTGGTGACATCGACGTCCGCGGTGGACAGGAATGCATGGAAGTCGGTGTTGAACGACACGACCGGGTGCGCGGCATCGGAGAAGTCGGCCACCGGGGAGACCAGAGACATGTCCGCCAGGTTGTTCCAGGTCACCCCGCTGTTGTTGGTGACGGCGAAGTTGCCGCTACCGCCGGTGTGGTTGCCCTGGCTGTAACCGGGCGCCGTCAGCTTCGGGTCGTTGAACGCCCATGCGCCCACAGGCGTGTTCTTCAGGGTCCAGCCGTCCGGAGTCGACGTCCCATCGAACGTCTGCGTCGTGCCCGTGTTGTGCGCCTTGTATCCGGGCGCGATGCAGTCGTACACGTCGACGGGAACGCTCAGGTCGGCGGTCGTGTCCGACGATCCGAGCGTCACCTTCTTCGTCACCGCTTCGTAGCCCGGGTAGTTGGCGTTCACGCTGAGCGTGTACGTGTGGCCCTGCGGCAGTTTCAAGCTGTAGCTGCCGGTATACGGGTCGGTGTGGACCGGTCCGCCGGGCACGCCGTCGACGCTGATCGTCGCGTACAGCGGCCAGGAGTGGCCCGAGCCGTCGGTGACCTTGCCGGACACGGTCGACGACGGGACCGTGTCGAGTGCGAAGTCCTCGGTCACCGAGCCGCCGTCGGTGACGGTGACCCCCTTGACCGTCTTGTCCGCGTATCCGTAGGCCGATGCCGTCGCGTCGTACGTGCCCACCGGCGCCGAGGTGCGGTAGTGACCGGAAGCGTCGGTCAGAGCCGTCGAGTCGCCGACCGTCACCGTCGCACCTGCCACCGGAGCCTTGGTCGAGGCGTCGGTGACGGTACCTGTGACGGCGCCGTGCGGTCCGGTGGTGAACGCGTCGACACCGTTCGGTGTGCCGAGCCCGGTCGGGCCGTCGTAACCGGCCCCGGCCGTGCACAGGTATGCCGGCGAACACGTGCCGTTGCTACCGGCGGTCACGTCGTTGAGGTGCCCCGGGTTCGCGTACGGGTAGCTCGAGGGATACGTATCCTTCGCCGGCGTACCGGCGGCGGCGTACACACCCGCGATGATGGGCGCGGAGGCGCTGGTGCCGCCGTACACGTTCCAGCCGCCCTGCTGGTAGGAGTCGTAAACCGCGACACCGGTCGCCGGGTCCGCCACCGCGGCCACATCGGCGACTGCGCGCTTGTCGCAGCCGCTGTCGCTCTGCCAGGCCGGCTTCGTCTCGTACAGCGAGCATCCGCTGCCTGCGCCGCTCCACACGGACTCCGACCAGCCGCGTGCGCTGGAGTCGCGGGCGAGGCTCGTGCCGCCGACCGCGGTGACGTACTGCGAGGCGGCCGGGTAGCCCACCCCGTAGCCGCTGTCACCGCTGGACGCGACCATGGCCACGCCCGGGTGGTTGTAGTGCGGGTCGAACTGGGTCGCCTCGGCGGGGTCCTCGCCGGTGCCCGGTGTGCTGTTGTACCCGGTGCCGTACGAGTTGGAGACGTACTTCGCGCCGAGCGCGACCGCCTCGTCCACCGCGGCACCCATGTCGGCGAAGCTCGTGCTGTCCGCTTCGACCAGCAGGATGTGGGCGTTGGGGGCGGCGGCGGACACCATGTCGAGGTCGAGGGATATCTCGCCGGCCCAGCTCGCATTGGGGGCCGGGTAGTTGGTGCCGCCGCGCTGGTCGACCTTGGTGAAGCAGCCGTTGGCCGTGGTGCACGCGGGCAGACCGTACTGCTGGCGGTAGACCGCGAGGTCGGCCTCGGCGGTCGGGTCGTCGTAGGCGTCCACGATGGCGACGGTCTGGCCGGCGCCTCCGTCCGCCGGCAGCGCGTAGGCGCCGCGCAGGTCGGTGGCACCGATGCCGGCCGGCGTCGCGGACGCCACCTGGACACCGCGGCGTGCGGCCACGTCGGTGCGGTGCAATGACAGGCAGGTGACGTGTCCGGGCTTGGGGTCCGCGCACTGCCGGACGGCCGCGGCACTGCCGGAGGACGCGGCGGACGCGGGTGTGGCGGTGGGCAGTTGGAGTCCTATGACGGCAAGTGCCGCCGACAGGAGGCCGACGACGGCGGTGGCCGCTCGGCCTCCGCCTCCAGCGCTCCGTTTGGGACGGGTTCTGGGCAAGGAGTTTCTCCCGAAACTGTGGTGACCGGGTGATAGGGATGTCCCGCGCCGATCGCGGCCCGACGGACGGCCGGCATGGGCCAGTGCGCCGAGTGCGCGCGGATCCGGGTCCGCGCGGCGGTCCGCGACGGGGCGGCACGCGGGAGGGGGGGCCGGGCGGTGACACCGCCCGGGACCGGCCCCTCCCGCCCGGCTGAACTAGACCTTCTGCAAGGTGAAGTTCAGCGTCGTCGTCGCTCCCTTCCTGATGCTTACCGTCGTCCCCTGTGGCTGGTAGCCGTTGTGCGAGCAGATCACCTGCAATGGGTTGTTCCGCGCGTCGAGCCACAGTTGGTAGTGGCCGGCGTCGTCGGTCCTGAGGGTGTAGTGGCCCACCGGCGTGGTGATCTGGACCTGCGCGCCGGGCAGCGGACCCGACGACCCGGTGACGGTTCCGGTGATCTTGCCCCAGGTCTTGGGCGGGGCGACCGTCATCGACACCGGCAGGGTCGGCGTCCGGTACGGCGTGTCCGTGCCGACCACCAGGGCCGCCGTGTACGTGCCGGGCTGTGTGATGTCCGCGGCACTCGCGTCGACGTTCACGGTGACCGTGGTGCTGGCCCCCGGTGCGACCGTGACCGTCTTCGGGTTCGCCGCGAGCCAGCTCACGTCGTTGGTGTCGCCGCAGTCGGCCATGCCCGGCAGCATCTCGCCGCTGGCCACCGTGACCGGGTCGAAGCCGCCGTCCAGCTCGTCCGTACGGCCGCCGATCTTGTAGAACCCGCACGCGCTGCCGCCGCGGTAGAGCGTGTTGTTCGAGTTCGGGATGGGCGCCCAGGTGTCACCGGCGGGGTCGTAGCCGAAGCCCTGGTTGGTGATGACCGAGTCGTGGTCGGTGACGCCGCCGGAGACCAGCAGCCGGCCCTGCGCCGTGGTGTACCCGGAGGCGTACAGGTCGATGGGCAGGTCCGCCACCCGCGTCCATGTGTCGGAGTGCGGGTCGTAGACATACGTGTGCTTGGTCTCGCCGTTGGAGCCGGTGCCGCCGGCGCAGTACAGCTCACCGGAGATCGCGCCGCACGACTCCCAGCTGACCGGCTCGGGGTAGTCGGCGTCGCGGCTCCACGAGTCGGTGGCCGGGTCGTACACCATGACGTCCGTGGCGCCGCAATCCATTTCGTGGCAGCCGCCGACGACGTACATCTTGCCGTCGAGAACCGCGACACCGGAGGCCCACAGCGGGTGCGGGTTGGGCGCGGCGGTCGTCCACGCGTTGGTCGCCGGGTCGTAGACCTCGGTCTTGGCCTCCGGGTGTCCCCAGTTGCTCCAGTCGACGTCCAGGCCGCCCGTCGCGTAGATCTTCCCGTTCAGCACCGCCATCGCCGGAGTCTCGCGCTTGGTCGCCGTGCTCGCCTTCTGCGACCAGGTTCCGGTGGCCGGGTCATAGGCGTACATGGAGTCGTAGATGCCGTCGCTGCCGAACCCGAACGCCGAGTAGATCTTGCCGCCGAGCGAGACGACGGCGTTGTCCATGACAGTGCCCGCCGGATAGTCGGCGATGGCCGTCCACGGCGCGGCGGCCGGTACCGAGATGTTCGGCGCGGCACCGGCGGCCTTGTGGGCCGTGCCGCCCTTCGAGCCGTTCTTGTCGAGCAGGGACAGCGGTGAGTACGTGCCCTTGATCCGCGTGGTGGGCGCGCCGTGCGCGGTCAGCGGCGTGGTGCCGCCGAACTGCTCGCCGAGCGTCACCTTGGCCGGTGCGCTGCCGGTGTTCTTCACGGTGACAGTCTGAGCGGCCTTGCCCTGCCAGGGCACGGACAGGCCGACCTTGCCCGGCGTGACGGTGATCCGGCCCGCCTTGAGGCTGAGCGGAGTGCGGGTCACCGCGTCCGCCGCCACGTCGACATGGGCGGTGGCCGAGGCGTAGTTGCGCCTCGCCGCCGTGAAGTCGTGCGTGCCGGTCAGCGACGAGAACACCGAGTAGAAACCGTCGGACAGGTTCGGGTCGTCCGGGGTCGCGGCGGTCGTCGCGTGCTCGGCCGGCTTGTCGGCGCTCGTGACGCTCGCGCCCACGACGGGCTGACCGGTGTTGGCGTCGGTGACCGTTCCGGCCACCAGACCGCCCGCGACCGGGTCACACGTGCGGTTGCCGATGAAGGCGTCGTCCACCTGCCACCACCCCGGGAAAGGCCCTGTGAGGCGGAACCGCGCCTGAACGGCGGACTGGTGGGCGACCGTCGGCAGAGGAAGGTCGACATGTGCCGGGCCGGGCACATCGGTCGCCAACCGGTGCCAGACGTTCTTCCAGGTGGTGCCACCGTCCGTGGTGACGTCGACGTCCGCGATGCCGCCGTAGGCCCGCAGGTCGGTGTTGAACGACACGTCCGGGTGCGCGGCACCGGAGAGGTCGGTCACCGGGGAGACCAGCGACATGTCGTACGGGTTGCGGCTCGACTTGTTGCTGGTGTTGGTGACGGCGAAGCCGCCGCTGCCGCCGGTGTGGTTGCCCCGGGTCGCGCCGGGCGCCGTCAGCTGCGGGTCGTCGAACTGCCAGGCGCCCGCGTCCGTGTTGTTCAGGGTCCAGCCGTCCGGCGTCGACGTGCCGTCGAACGTCTGCGTCGTGCCCGTGTTGTGCGCCGTGTATCCGGGCGCGATGCAGTCGTACACGTCCACCGGGACACTCAGGTCGGCGGTCGTGTCCGACGTGCCGACCGTCACCTTCTTCGTCACCGCTTCGTAGCCCGGGTAGTTGACGTTCAGGTTGAGCGTGTACGTCTGCCCTTGAAGCAGTTTCAGGCTGTAGCGGCCGGTGTACGGGTCGGTGTGGACCGGCCCGCCGGGCACGCCGTCGGCGCTGATCGTCGCGTACAGCGGCCAGGAGTGACCCGAGCCGTCGGTGACCTTGCCGGACACCGTGGCCGTCGGCAGCGGGTCAAGTGCGAAGTCCTCGGTCACCGAGCCGCCGTCGGTGACGGACACACCGTTGACCGTCTTCTTCGCATACCCGTAGGCCGACGCCGTCGCGTCGTAGGTGCCCACCGGCGCCGAGGCGCTGTAATGGCCCGACGCATCGGTCAGCGCCGTCGTGTCACCGATCGTCACCGTCGCACCGGCCACCGGAGCCTTCGTCGAGGCGTCGGTGACGGTACCGGTGATGGCGCCGTGCGGTCCCGTGGTGAACGCGGCCAGGCCGTTCGGCGTGCCGAGCCCGGTCGGGCCGTCGTAACCGGCACCGGCCGTGCACAGATACGCGGGCGAACACGTGCCGTTGGCGCCGGCGGTCACATCGTTGAGGTGTGCGGCGTTGGCGTACGGGTAGCTCGCCGGATACGTGTCCTTCACCGGGGTACCGGCGGTGGCGTACACACCCGCGATGATGGGCGCCGAGGCGCTGGTGCCGCCGAACACGCTCCAGCCGCCCTGCTGGTAGGAGTCGTAGACCGCGACACCGGTCGCCGGGTCCGCCACCGCGGCCACGTCGGCCACCGTGCGCTTGTCGCAGCCGCTGTCGTGCTGCCAGGCCGGCTTCGCCTCGTACAGCGAACACCCGCTGCCCGCACCGTTGGTTCCGCTGCTCCACACGGACTCCGACCAGCCGCGCGCGCTGGAGTCCCGGACTAGGCTCGTACCGCCGACCGCGGTGACGTACTGCGAGGACGCCGGGTAGGACACCCCGTAGTTGCTGTCACCGCTGGACGCGACGATGGCCACGCCAGGGTGGTTGAAGTGCGCGTCGGCATCGGTGACCTGCGACGCGTCCTCACCGCTTCCCGGATCCGGACTGTACTGCGACCCATAGCTGTTGGACACGTACTTCGCGCCCAGTGCGACCGCTTCGTCCACGGCCGCGAACAGGTTCGGGTCGCTGTTGTCGTCCGCCTCCACGAGCAGGATGTGCGCCCTCGGCGCCACGGCGGACACCATGTCCAGGTCGAGCGAGATCTCACCGGCCCAATCCGCGTTCGCATCCGGGTACGACGTCCCGCCGCGCTGGTCGACCTTGCGGAAACAGCCGTTGTCGGTCGTACACGGCGGCAGGCCGAACTGGGAGCGATAGGTGGCGAGATCGGCCTCGGCGGCCGGGTCGTCGAAGGCGTCGACGATGGCCACAGTCTGGCCCGCGCCGCCGTCCGCCGGCAGCGCGTAGGCGCTGACGAGGTCGGACGGTCCGTATCCGGACACGTCGGCGGCAAGCCGTTGGACGCCCTTGGTCGAGGCGACGTCAGTGCGCCGTTCGGCGAAGCACCGCGCCATGCCCTTCTTCTTCGGGAGTGAACACAGCGGAGTGGCATGCTTGTTCGTCGACGGCACTGGTGTCGTGGCGGACACAGCCGCCGAGCCGCTTGCGGCCGCAGGCGCGGCGGGCGGCCGTGCGCCGACGGTTGCCGCGGCCGGGGCGGCCAAACCGAACATCGTCAACGTGGCCGCCAACACGGCCACCACTATTCTTCGTCGCAGCCCGAGTGCGTTCCGGGTGGGGTCCACTGAGATCCTTCAATAGACACTTACCGGTGACTCGCCGAGCCCCATGCGTTCCCAAATGGGAGCCGAAGCCAGGACCCTCGTCGCTCGCCAAGCCCCGATGGGATCCGGGTGGATCCACAGCTGAGAACCGTCGTCGACATGCAACCTGCGCGTCAATGGATCTTCATCGGCGGGAATCAGCCTCTCGGCGGAAACCGCCACGAAGATCCCCTTGACACGCACGGCCAGCAGCTGCTGAACCTGCCGCTCACTGACCCAGTGCATGTCGCACCGTCCACGTGACGCTCTCGCTCGCGCACCGCCCCGTTTGGCAGCAGCGGTGCCGCCGGCCCCGGCGCACAGAGAGCACCACCCAGGAGGAGAGCCAGCTGCGACGCCTTGCCAAGTGAGTCACTCGCCGAGAACTCGGGCATCTGGGCACTCTTCAAGGTGCCCGGCAGTGACCGTCTCACCTGACCCGGGGCCGTTCATCTGTGCATCCAGGCTGGCTCGCGCGACAACGGATTTCAGGTGTCCTCTCCCTTTGGCGGGATCAAGTGGGGGGCGCGGGCCCCGAGGATGCCGAGAACCTCATCCAACGCGGGACCGCGAAGCTCCCGGAAGAACTCTGGGTCGATCCGGCCGTCCCGGGCCCAGATCCCGGCGAGCGACTCCGCGCAGAGCTGGGCCAGGACACTGACGAACCGCTCCCGCCGGAGAATCTTGAAGATCTCCTGTTCCAACCACGGGCCAGAGTGGAACTCCAGGTCCATGGCAGCGTCGAGTGGGTCCCCTTCGGGAGCGTCAGGATCGTTCAGGATGGTGATCAACTGACACGCGACGATGTCGTCCGTATGTGACGCCAACGGACCTCCGGCAACGGTAGGGGTGGTCCTGGCGATCGGCTCCGGCAGCTGCTCGAGGGTGATGTACCTGCCCCTGCCCTGGATGACGGCGGAGAGTCCCCAGGATGCATCACAGCCTGGGGAACCTATGCAGCACGTCGCCTTGCCCGGTTCCACCATGACAGTGGCGGGTCTGCTGGAACGCCGGGCACTCTTCAGCTGCACATGCCCCCTTCACGCGAACCGTCCGGTGCCGCGAGCGTGTTCACGCGGCAGCCGCACATCGCCCGGCGAGCCGCCGACAGACGTGGAAAGTGTATTGGTCGGCGCGGATGCCTGGGTCTACGGCTCCACCGGACGACGCGGCTGGCTAGGCTCTGGCCCATGAGTGAGCAGCAGTGGACGGACCATCCCCGGCTCTGGGTCTGGCTGCAGAAGCAGGAAGAGGGGTTCCCGCAGTGGGCCGACTCCCACCCGGGCGTCTGGGACTTCTCCCCGGATTCGGTCGACCGGCTCGACGCGGTGCTCAGGGCCGAGTTCTCCTCCTGGGAGGACATCAGAGCCGCGCAGCATACCCCTCAAGTGACCGTGCCCGCCTGGTACCTCGGCGAAGTATGCGTGCGCGCCGGGGCGGTATGGAAGTACAACCCCGACTCCCCGGTCGAATCCGAAGCATGGGAGGGACCCTTCGTGGGGGTTCCGGGCGACCCCATGGAGGATCCGGACCACGAGGACCTCTACGAAGATGACGACTACCTTCCGGCTGCGATCCCCGTCGCCGAACTGCGCGGCATGTTCGCGAAGAGCCCTCAGTGGCGGTTGCGCAGCGTCGTGGAGGAGTTCGACGAGTGGCGGCTCGGCACAGCCGACGGCGTGTGACCAGGAGAGTCCTCCGGTCCCGGGCGCGAGTCCCGTGCCTTCGCCCCAATAGACCGGACCACGCCGGTGCGGCTCTGTGGTGCCGCACCGGCGTCGCGCGATGGCCGACCTGGTCTGCCGTCGTCGTCCACGACAGGTCAGGGCCTGCGGGCCGGCTTCTCCGTCTGCGGCGAACTCGTCACCAGCCGACGGCGACGAGCAACCACTGCGGGTTGCTGTGGGAGATGAAGGACGATTGCCCCGCCACATCGTCGTAGGGGAAGCCGTAGGCCAAGTGGTTGATGGCGTTGTCGTGCCAGAATCTGGCGTAGTAGTTCGCCGGGGCCGCCTTGTAGTACTGGCTGGGGTCGGCCTGTTGAGAGGCCGGCAGCGCGGCCACATGGCGGTTGAGGGCGGCGCACATGTCGGGGTTGCCGGCCAGGGAGGCGGCGCAGCCGAAGATGTCCGAGGTGGCCGCGTTGACTCCGACGGACTGGGCGTAGGCGGTGAAGTAGCCGGCATCGGCGCCGCCCGCACGGAAGTTGGGGGCCCTGCCGGGGGCGATGATGCGGTACGGGGCCTGGGTCTGGGCCAGGGCCTTGAACGGGGCGGGGACCGCGTCGACGAAGCGCTGGAAGGTGACTGAGCGGTCCTCGGCGAAGGTTTGCCGGTTCTCGCCGACCTCGACGTCGTAGCCGTCCTTGGTGTGCAGTCGCATGGCCAGCTTGAGGCCGAAGGCGTCGACGCGCGTGGTGTTGCCGTTGAAGACGTTGTTGCCGACGGTGAACTCGATGAAGTCGTAGTAGGGGCCGTTGGGCGAGCCCAGATAGAAGTACATACGGCCTGCGGAGTTGGCCGGCATGTCGAGGTAGGGCTGTTCGGCGATGGAGTGCACCTGGCCGTTGAAGCTCCAGTAGACTTGACTGTCGGGGTACTTTCCGTTGGTGCGGTTGAGGATCTTCACCTCTACGGCGTTCTGCGCGGGCGGGATGTCGCTGGTGCTGCCCCAGAAGTCGTCCGGGGGCGGGGTGCTGCCGCCGGGGCCGTAGACCTCGAACTCCCATAGGGAGTAGCCGTACGGAGTGGCTCTCGCAGTTCCGCTCATGCGTACATAGCGGCCGTTTCCGGCGATGTTCAGGTTCTGCGTGCCGCCGGTGGAGGTGGTTGTGGAGTAGATCGTCGTCCAGTTCCGCGCGTCGGTGGAGGCCTGGATCTGGTAGGCCGTGGCGTATGCGGCTTCCCAGCGAAGGGTGACGCGGGTGAGCTGCTGGACGGAACCGAGGTCCACCTGAAGCCATTGCGGATCGGCGAAGGCCGAGGACCAGCGGGTGCCGGGGTCGCCGTCGACCGCCGCTGTGGCCGGGAAGGCCGCACTCTCGGTCGAGGACGCGGTCGCGGGCCGGCCGCGGGAGAGCAGCTGGTCGTCGGCTCGGGCGGGTGACTGCGCCATCGTGAAGAAGCACGTGGCGAGCAGCGCGAGGATCAGGCAGAGAGCGGTTCGGGACCGTGCGGCGCCGGACAGTGGTCTCGATATCGGCGCGCGTGACGATGTCCGCATGGGGTCTCCAAAGCGGTGGCTGTCTGTGGGGGATGAAGAACAGCGGTGCTTGAGAGCGCTCTATTCGGGGTTTGTACTCCCCTTGCGTCGCACGGTCAACAACTGAACGCGAAACGAGCGGAGCAGTCGAACCGATGTGCCCCCGGGAGTAGTTGCTCTCGTCACGCCGCTCCCCCGCTGCCGCCTTCCGGCCATGTCCGGGCGTCAGATCCCGTGCTCAGATGCGGCCGAAGGCGCTGGACCGTGAGGCGAGAGCGGCTTCGGCTTCTGAGAATCCTCGGCGCATCGGGCGACATGGCGCGTTCATCTCTTGACCGGGCCGGTCCAGACCTTCTGTCCCCGGTCGGATCGGCACCGGCCCCGGCGGTGCCGGCCGCGTCGTCGTCGCGTGGACGGCCCCCGGTCGACGCCACCGCATCCGTCCCCGCTCACACCCGGGCAGCGGCACCATGCCCCTTGCCTTCGCCGCACGGGACCGTCGTCCCACGCCAAGCCTCGTCGCCGGTGTGTGAGGAGTGGTGAGTGGGGTTGGGAGCTGTTCGGCTTCGGATGTGCATAAGTGTGCACGAGCGTGTACTGGTTCGTGGTGCGCGGGAGACCAGGACGCCCAACACCGTTCGGAGCGCCCGACTGAGCCTGCGCAACACATGCTCAGTCCTCAGGAACGGTAACCGCACCGTCCGGACGCCTCCACGGAGGTGGACCGAGGTGCCTGCAAGGCCGGCACCCGCAGTTTGACCAGCGCCGACGCAACGGCAGTCGCCATCGTTCGCAGTCGGGGAACGAGGGGCTGTGCATGGAGGAGGACCATGAAGAAGCTGATACGGCGTGTGACGACCTCGGGCGTTTGTGCCGTGGTCGTGGCAGGCGCTCTCTTCGCCGCCGGCGGCTCCGCGACTGCGGCAACCGCTCACACGACGGGGCGCACTCCCGCCCGCACCGTCGCGGACGACACCGGCCGCTGCTCGCACCGCACCGCCCGCGAGGGCATCGATCCCTGGGTGGCGGACCAGTTGGAGATGTTCGACCCGGTGGCCGCGAAGCGACTGGCGGTCTACGATCCGTGGGTCAAGGACCAACTGGCCCTGTTCACCCCCGCCGCCCGGTAGGCGGAACCGGCCAGTGCGAGGGCCTGCCGCGTCGTCGGGCGGGCGACGGCACGCCGCGCAGCAGCGGTGACTGCCGTCGCCCCCGATGGCCCCACCACGTGTCGCGGTCGTTACCCGAGGGCAGCGCCCCGCCTTCCTCCGGGCAGGACCTTCCATGCCCGTAGGGCGTCACGAAGCACCCGGTCTCCGGGCACGGGCCGTTGGTCCTGACGTGCACCGACTCGGCGTGCCCTTGCCGAGGCGGCCCGCTGCCGCTCGCGGCAGCGGGCCGTCTTCGTCCGCCAGTCGCGAGCAATGTCGCCCGGTGTCGACGCCCGCCACCATCATCCGGGTTCCCGGCGGCAGAGCTTGAGGAAGATGCCCTTCCCTCGGGTGCAGCGACGCGGGACCGGCCTGCCGGCCCTCAGCGTCTACGGCCGCGTATGGCCCAGTCGCTGCCGACGCCCGCGACGTGGAGGGCCAGGACCGCCAGCCCGAGGAGCATGACGTTCGTGGAAGAGAAGGTGTCGTTGGTGGTGAGGTTTGCCGCGTTGATCAGGAAGGCGATGAAGAAGAGGACTGCCGAGACTATGGCCAGCACGATGTCCGTCCTGATGGATGAGTGGGTTGTCGGTTTCTCGTGCGGTGCGAATGCCCCGCTCTTGACGTCCCATTCGGGGCCGGAGCGGCGTCCTGTGACGTGCAGCGTGAAGCCGTGCGTCTGCCGAGTCGGTGATGATCAGGTGCACCGGCAGCCATCGTCGCGGCGCAGCTACCAGAAAAACGACCCGGGGGCCGAGGGAGCGTCGGTTGCGCTCCTCGACCCCCGGATGGGGCGTCACGGCCGCGGCCGACCATGACGGAGGGTGTGACACGGGGTTCGGGGGAACCGCGCCGTCACCGGCACGGCCGACGGGGCGGGCTAGCAGTCGTCCATGTCGCGCCCGTAGTGCCGGTTCCCGCCGTACCAAGCGTCCCAGCCCTGGTTGTAGCGGTGGTGCCGATGGTGGTGCTTGTGGTGCTTCTTCTTGTGGTGGTGCTTCTTGCCGTGGTCCCAGTCGCGGTCGTAGCCGTTGTCCCAGCCGCGGCCCCAGTCGCGGCCGTAACCGTTGTCCCAGCCGCGGTCCCGGTCCCTGTCACCGAGGTAGAGGTAGCCGCTCCTGAGGCCGTCGTGGCGGTAGCTGTGCGAGTAGTCGCTCCCGAGGTCTCGGTCGTGGCCACTTTCGTTGGCGAGGGCCGGCAGGGCCGCCACCCCCACGAGGGCGCCTGATGCCACACACGTGGCAAACAGGCGGACGACATTACGAGAAACAGACATGCTGCTGTCCCTTCACGTGCTTGCACGCCCACCCTGGCGGGGCCGGCGTGCCATTCGAAGTCCCGGCTCGGTGCCGAGGTCCGCAACTCTGGCTCGATCCGGCCGCAGCAGATCAATATGACGATTCACGTTACAAAACACGGACATATCCGTAACGCTCCCGTGCATGGGCCACTGAAGTAGCGGGACCTCCGGTTGGAGTAGTCCGCTTGCGCCCCCCACCACACTGTGATCAGCACACAAGCGGTGGACGCTCATGGCCCACATCGACCGGCCCGCCGCAAGGACTCCCCCGGCCGGCCCAACGGCCTCCGTAACAATCAACAGCCCTCGTTCGGAGGACGCGTGACCGAGCAAGTCGCACGCGCACATCGCACATCTGCCACTTCGGCAGCGGCACAGAGCCATGAACGTGCTGCTCAGGGCCGGTATCGCGCTCCCTCCGGCCGTCGGCCGATGCCGCCGCAACAGGAGATCACCTGCACCGAACACCCCTGTCTCCGACCGGCGTGACCGGTGCGGCGAAGGAGCCGGAGCAATCGGCGACACAGATGGGCAAACGACTCACCGTCCCCCAGGAGACGCCAGGCGTCGACGCCATACGGCCCATCGTCGACGGCCCGCAGGAACCGATGTCTGTGCAATCCGCGCCCCGGTCGGTCCAGCAGCAGGGGTCGGCATGCCCGCACCGGATCGCCGCGGGACGCCCCAGACACGCCAGTACCGGCCTGCCCGGCGGGACACCACCCCATGCGAACGGGGCGTCGCGCACCCCCGAGCCCCCATTCCCGTCTACACCCACTAGGAGTCGGACAAATACGCATTAACGTACCGTGTGATTGGCGCGGTGGGCTGAGTTCGCCGCGCACCAAGCGGCTTTGAAACCCGTGGCCTCAGCGGTCCGGGAACCATCAGAGGCAGGAGAGAAATCCATGACGGCACGTGTCCGGTGGCTCAAGGGCCGCCGCTCAGCAACCATGCGCACCGCGGTCCCCCTCGTCACCCTGGTGCTGGCCGCAGCCGCCTGTGGCGTACCCGTCGCTCACGCGAGCGCCGGCGACTCGCCCTCGACCGCCATCGGCCAACGCGCAGAGGGCTCCTGGACGGCAAGCTTCCTGTCGAGCCGCTCCATAGCCACCGGTGCAGCCGCGGCCGCCACCGGAACCACCCCACTGGCCCCCGCCGTCACCTGCACCGACCGGTACTTCAACGGCATGACCACGGCTCAACGGGTCGGGCAGCTCTTCATGGGCGGAGTCAACGCGGCCCGTCCGGACCAGACCCAGCTACGCACTCTGCGGACCTACCACGTGGGGTCCATCATGCTGACGGGGCGCAGCACCGCCGGGGTCACGGCGACGAGAAAGGTGGTGGACAGCATCCGGGGCCAGGCGGACCTGGTCGGCGGCCGGCGTGTCGGGCTGCTGGTCTCCACGGACCAGGAAGGCGGCCAGGTCCAGGTCCTCAGCGGCCCGGGCTTCTCGACCATGCCCAATGGGCTGACCCAGGGCAGCTGGTCGACCACGACGCTGCGCACGCGGGCCGCCGGCTGGGCCAAGCAACTGAAGGCCGCCGGACTCAACCTCAACCTGGCCCCGGTCGCCGATGTGGTGTCGGCAAGCCTTGGCACCAAGAACGGCCCCATCGGGCACTACTACCGGGAGTACGGCCACACCGCCGCCACCGTGACCTCGCACACCAACGCGTTCGCCGCCGGCTTCAAGCAGTCGGGCGTGATGACCACGCTCAAGCACTTTCCGGGACTTGGCCAGGTGATCGGCAACACCGACACCACCGCGAACGTCAAGGACACGGTGACGACCGCCACTAGCTCCAGCCTCACCCCCTTCCGGAGCGGGATCGCTGCCGGTTCGCCGTTCGTGATGGTGTCGCTGGCCACCTACACCAAGATCGACTCCAAGCACCTGGCGGCCTTCTCGCCCACGGTCATCGGCCAAATGCTGCGCACCCAACTCGGATTCAAGGGCGTCGTCATCTCGGACGACCTCGGAAACGCGGTCGCGGTACGGTCCTTCACCCCCGCGCAGCGGGCGCTGAACTTCATCACGGCGGGTGGGGACATGATCCTGACGGTGCAGCCGAGCACCGTGCCGGCGATGGCACAGGCCATTCAGACCCGGATGCAGCAAGACGCCTCGTTCCGGACCAAGGTGAACAACAGCGTCCACCGAATCCTCGCCGCCAAGCTCAACGCGGGTCAGTTGACCTGTAGTTGACAGGCCATCAAGACAAGACGGACTGCGCGCCGCCGAATCGACCGTCACCGTCGCCCCACGTCACGCCGTCGACGGTCTTCTCGGCGGGCCGGTCCGGGGTCGCGGGCATGCCGGGCGGCATTTCCGCACGCGTCCGTCCTCGCCCTCAGTCCTCGGTCTTGCAGAGGTTGGCCTGACCGTTCGATGCGGTCAGGCCGCCGTCCACGGGAATGTGCACGCCGTTGAGATACCCGGCGTCGGGACCGGCGGGGAACGCGACAACGGCAGCCACTTCGGCCGGCTCGCCCGGCCGGCCCATGGGTACCCGCTCCGCGAATCGTTCGCGCAGCGGGGTTCCCTCGGCAAGCGCGTCACCCAGGAACCGGCTGCTGAACGTCACGCCGGGGTGGACGGCATTGACCCGGATCTCCCGGCCGTGGTCCAGCGCCATCACGTCGGTCAGGTTCGCCAGCGCGCCCTTGGTCATGTTGTAGGCGGCCTGTCCCCAGTCTCCGCCTCGCGCGCCCATGGATCCGACGTTGACGATGCATCCACGCGCAGCCCGCCGCCCGGAGCACCCTGATCGAGCTGGCCAAGGCCGTGGCGTGGGGGCGGTTCGACGACGGGGAGCTCCGGCTTGCCCCCGCGCTCGCCCAGACCGCGAAAGGCCTTGCGGAGCGCCGGCTCGCCGATCCCGAGCTGTCTTCGACGACGCTGGCGCGTGAGCTCAATGTCTCCGTGCGCACGCCGCAGCGGGCGTTCGCCGCGGCGGGCGAGTCGGTGACCGCCTACATCCGCCACCGACGGCTGGAGGAGGCGCGGCTCGCTCTCACCGCGCCGTCCGGCCGGCTGAGCGTGTCGGAGCTCGCGGCGCACTGGCAGTTCGCGGACAGCAGCCACTTCATCCGGGCCTTCAAGAAGCGTTACGGCTGGACGCCCACCGAGTACGCCCGCTCCCTCGGGTCGACCGGGAGTCGGACGGACCCCGCGCCACCGCCGTCACATCGGACGGATGCGTAGGTGTCACCGGCCGAGGCTCCTGCTTTCCGTTGATCACCGGTGGCGGGCCGCTGACTGTCCGCTGTGGGACGGAAGCTCGCTGGCCTGCCGCGGCAGGCCAGCGATGTCCGTATGTGTGGGATGCGCGTCCGTACCGCCATGGTGGAAGACTCGACGGGACGGGAGGCTGGAAGTGCTGGAAGTACCACGGGCGGCGAACGGCACGGCACGCCCGACCCGCCGGGCACCGCAGACAAGGAGAGGCCGGGTGAGCACCATGACGACCGCCATGAACGCCGCGGCGGGGGTGAGCGCGCCGGACACGGTGCCGGCGCAGGAGGCGGCCGAGCCGGCGGGCGAGTCCGCGAGCGAACTCATTCACCACTCCGTCCAGGACTCCCCGTGGCCGCAGTGAACCGGAGCACCTCCGCGCCCCATGTCGTGGCAGTGGTGGCCTTCGACGAGGTCCAGCTGCTGGACGTGACCGGGCCCGCCGAGGTGTTCACCACCGCCAACACCTACGGCGCCCACTACGACGTACGGATCGCCTCCACCGATGGAGCAGACGTCCGGACCTCCTCCGGGGTGCGTGTCGGCGTGGACGGGCCGCCCGAGATCCTGCCCGACCGGATCGACACCCTGGTCGTACCCGGCCGCACCCCATGGCAGCGGGCGGTTTCCGACGAGAAACTGGTCGGGCTCGCCACCGCACTGGTCGGACGGTCCCGGCGGGTCGCCTCCGTCTGCGCCGGTGCCTTCCTGCTCGCCCAGACCGGCGCTCTGGACGGCCGCCGGGCGGCCACACACTGGGAGCTCACCCGGGAACTGGCCGCGGCATACCCGAAGGTGCAGGTCCAGGCCGACCCGGTCTTCGTCCGGGACGGCGCGGTCAATACCTCGGCAGGCGTCACGGCGGGAATCGATCTGTCGCTCGCCCTGGTCGAGGACGACCACGGGCCGGACATCGCACGCAACGTGGCACGGCACCTGGTCGTCTTCATGGCCCGCCCCGGCGGTCAGTCCCAGTTCAGCGTCCGGCTGGCGCCGAAGGAGGCCAAGCACCCGGCGGTACGGGAGGCCATGAACGTTCTGGCGGCCGACCCCCACAGCTCCTGCGGTGTGGACAGTCTCGCCCGGCGCGTGGGACTGAGCGGCCGGCACCTGACCCGCCTGTTTCGCAGTGAGGTCGGTGTGACCCCGGGCCAGTACCTCGAGTCTCTGCGGCTGGAGGCAGCGCAGGCACTGCTCGAGGCGGGCAACGACACCGTCGACACCGTCGCGGAGCAGGCAGGCTTCGGCTCGGCGGAGACCATGCGGCGCGCCTTCCAGCAAACGCTGGGCGTCGCACCGACCACGTACCGTGCTCGCTTCCGTACCACGGTGGCGCAGGACCGCTTCCATCACGCGCGGTGACCCGAGGTCGATCGGGACCACGCGGCCTGGGGGCACCTTCCGGAGTGAGCCGCTACCCACTGTGACGACACCGTCGATCACGTCGGGCGCCCCTTCGGTGACCGGCGCGGCCGGGTCGCCAGCGCTGGAAACCCCTGGTGAGGAGTGTCATGGTGGAAAACACCCGAGTCTGCCCCTTATGACCAGCGACCGGACCGGGGCCTGGGCCCACAGCGGGCAGCGCAGAAGGAAGCGGTGCAAGCGGGATGATCCTGGCGGTCATGTTCGCCGTCTTGGCTGCCGGCAGCAACGCGGTGGGCACTGTGCTGCAACGGCGCGCGGCGTCGGAGGTGCCCGACTCCGGTGCGCGGTTCGGTCTTGTCCGGCATCTGCTGCACAGTCCGATCTGGTTCGGGGGCATCCTCGGGGTCGTCTTCGCGGCCCTCTTCCAGGCTCTGGCCCTGAACGCGGGGACCCTCGCGGCGGTCCAGCCGGTCTTCATCCTCGAACTCCCGCTCGCCCTCCTGGTCGGCAGCGCGGTCTTCCACGTACGGGTCTCCCGCAAGGCGTGGCTGTGCGTGGTGTGCATTTTCGTAGGCCTGGCCGTCGGGCTGTTCTCAGCCGCTCCCTCCGGAGGACGCGCCCAGGTGCCCGGAGTCTGGTGGGTACCGACGCTCGCCGTCATAGGCGGGGCGGGCGCCGCACTCGTCCTGGCCGGTCTGCGGCGCCCGCTCGGTCTGGCGCGCGCGGCGTGCCTGGCGGCCGCGGCCGCTATCGGCAACGCACTGACCGCGGCGCTGGTCAAGTCCGCCATGGGGGTGCTCTCCGAGGACGGCGTGCCGGCGTTCTTCCTCACCTGGCAGACCTACGGCTTCGCGGCCGTCGGATCGCTCTCCATCTTCCTGCTGGGCTATGCCATGCAAGGAGGTCCGCTGATCGCGTCCCAGCCGGCCCTCACGCTCGGTGACGCCACGGTGAGCTTCTGCCTCGGCGTCACACTGTTCGCGGAGTCGCCGCGCCGCGGGCTGTGGTTGCTGCCCGCGGTGCTGGGCGTCGCTCTGCTCTGCTACGGCGTCTTCGCCCTGTCCCGCACGCGGTGCCTCGCACGGTGTGTCGACCCGGGCGAGAAGGTGCCGGGGACTGAGGAGCAGCACACGACGGCTGCCCTCTGACGAACACCTGTCCTCTGGACGGACAAGCGGCGCGGCGGCACAGCTGCGGAGACCGCCCGCCATGCCGTTTTCCCGTGGCGAGAGCGCGGCCATTCACTGCGACGGCGTGGGCGCGCCCCCTGGCGACAGTTGCCGGGAGGCTGTTCGGGCATGAGGCACCAGTCGCACTGCCGCCTCATACTCGAACAGTCACACGAACGTCATATCGTGGCTTTCCCCTCCCCGCTGCGGACCCGACGATCCGAACGATGGGCGGAGCGACCGCACCTTCAGGCGATCCAGTTCGCACCCGCATTCGACACACCAGAAGCTTTCAGCGCCGTTCCTGTTCGAAGAGCTCGACGCCCCGCTTACCGGAACGTCGCATCCGTGCCGGCTGCTCACCCCCCGCGACGGCCCGCAGATCCCCGTACGCCCGCGCCGTGAACTGGGCGCTGGCCAAGGTGAGCTCGCTGGAGATCAGCTGGTTGCGCTCGTCGTTGACCTCGTCGATCTCGGCCTCCAGCTCCAGGATCCGCTCACGCAGGGCGCGGTTCTCCGTCCGCGTGTCGTCCACCGACTTCGCATAGCTGGCAAGACGGATGGAGGTTGCCACGGCACGGCGATTCAACGCTTCCTGGCGCCTCTGGAGTTCGTACTCCCGCGCTCGCATGTCCTGCTCGAAGAGGCTTCGCTCCTCGGCCAGCTGGTCCATGTCACGTCGGGTGCGCGCCTCGAAGCCGCGGAGCAGGTGGAACATCGCCGTGGCTAGCACCCCGGCGATACCCACGGCCAATAAACCGAGGCCGGTCGCGGCGGCTTCCCACGTGTGGGTCCAGATGCCGTCGCCTGTCAGGATTCCACCGGCCGTGCAGCTAGTGGTGCTAGCGATAGTCCGTTTGTACACCACTTTCGGTTACCCCCTTGCAGCGGCCCCCCGGTCGTCGGCTGCATCGATCTCCTCTTGGAGCTTGATCGCCTGAACGATGCTCGCGTTGAGCGTCTTGCGAATGATGGGATCGGTGATACCCCACGCATTCATGGCCTCGTCCGGAGAGAGTGTTGCTGAGGTTACCGCCCGGCTTGGGAGATCGGGTCCTTGTTCGGCAGGAATGAGGCCACTTTCAACCAGCATTGACCGGTGATCGAGTCGAAGAACCGTCGCCCACGTCGAGAATTGCGAGGGCAGCGGCAGGGTTTTACCGTCCAGCGTTCGGCTGATGGTGGTGAGGCTCAGTCCGGTCACGGCCGCGAGTTGCGCTCGGCCGCCCTGCCGCGGGCGGACGTCGTACCCTGCCGCAGCGGCGGCCTGCGTGAGATACGCGCCGACGCGCCCCGCCTGAGCTTGACGTTTTGCCCGGTTCCCGTGGGGGGACTCTTCCATGCTCCGCATGTCCGGAGAGTAGCGCGCATGCGTGCAAGTTGCATGCCGGTTGCAAGCTTGCATATTTGCAGGTCAACCCTGCGATGAGCATTCAAGCTGGCCAGATGCGCGATACGCCCCATTCATACGGATCAAAAAAACTTCCCATCTCACTTCAGCCTGGCAACTTGCGTACAAGTGAGCAACTTGCGTAAGTTGCAGGCGCGTGAGTTAGTCGCACGCATGCACATCATCAAGGGGGGTCGCCTGGCCGTGCTCCGCCCCAAGCATGGCCAAGCTCGGTGACGAAAGTGTTGCCGACCTGCGGCAGCGCACACGTTTTCGACAGGTCCCTCCTCGACCGGCTCGCGGCCGGCACGGAACACCGAGGCCGGCCACGCTCCGGACCCTGCGCGGCGCCAACAGGATCGGCTGCCCACCTTGGGCACGCCGACCTGCAGACCCGCGGCGCACCACCGATTCGTGCCTGCGACCGACGCCTGCCCAAGTCCGGCGTCAACGCTTGACCGACTGACAAACGCAGGGGCCGCCCCCAGCCGGGCCGTGGCCGAAGCAGCCCCTCCCCTCACCAGCCCACAGAGCTCATCTACTCATGAATGACGGGAGTAGGCCTTGATCACTAAGGCTAACGCCGTATCCGGCGGCTTCAAAACCGGGGAACCGGCTCTCATCGCCCGCGCCCAGCAAGGCGACCCCGAGGCATTCGGCGAGCTGTACCGAATGCACCACGACGTCATCGCCACGCTCATCGGCTACCGCGTCAGATCGAACCCGACACTGGCCGAGGACCTCACCGCCGACGTCTTCGTGAAGGCGTGGGCCAAGATCGACACGTTCCGATGGAACGGTACATCGATCCGCGCCTGGCTGTGCACCATCGCCCGCAACGTGGTCGCCGACCACTTCAAGGTCGCCGCGACCCAGCGCCTCACCTTCGTCGACCAGATGACGCATGTGTGGGACGCCTGGACGGCACCGGTCAGCACCGCCGAGGAGACCGTGCTGTCGGCCCTCGACGTGGCCGACCTGCACGATGCCCTGGCCGAGATCACACCGCGCCAGCAAGTCGTCATCCGGCTCCGGTTCCTGGGCGAGATGTCCGTCAGCGAGACGGCCCGCACCCTCGGCACCACCGACGGAGCCGTCAAGACGCTCCAGTGGCGCGCGCTGGACTCCCTCCGGAAGGCGTACGGAGGGGTGCCAGCATGACCACCTCACCCGAATCCTGTACCGACATCCAGCAGCAACTGACGGATCAGCTCTGCCAGTTGGCGCGGGAGTTCCTGGCCGACCTCGATGCTCAGGGCCGCCTGGTCGAGACGGGTGGCGCCGGCGTCCTCAAGCGGCTGCGGGAACAGGTCGAAACGCGGGGCAGCCTGTCCGACGGATACAAGGTCGCCGTCGACGTCATCGAATCCGAATGCGGCTTCCCCAGCGCGGTCGCCCTGCGGGTGGCGACCGCACTGCGACGGCACGGGCTCATCAGTGACCGCGAGGAAGAGCCTGAGGCCCACCACGAAAGCGCTCCCAACCCGGAGCCGCCCACCTCGATGCCCCGTGGCGCGATCGTGCTGCCCCGCCCCTCTCGCGACACGCCCCATGCAGCGAGCGCCCTGCCGCAGCCGACCGTCGTGCCCCTCTCGGACCTGGCCCCCACCATCAGGCCCACCAGCGCGCAGACCACCGGCACCCAGGAGCAGCGCGCGGCGGACTGGGACCTGGCAGAGGCCCGGGCGATCACCACAGCTGCCAAGTTGCAGGCCGAGAACGCCGATCGGCTCGAGGTCATGCAGATCGCCCCGGACCGCAACCGCGTCACCATCGCCATCCGGGCAATGGCCCTCGGCGACTGGGAGTACTGGCTGGGCGCGATCGGTGCACCCCTCAACGTGCCGACCCGGCGCGCCGGATGGGCACAGATCGCCTCAGGACAGATCGACGGCGTCGACATCCACCTCACCGCCCATGGGGTGCCCCGCCTGCTCGACCAAGCCGCGGAATCCGCCGAGGAACCGTTTTGCCTGGGAGGCCGGATCTACGACCTCGCCCGTGGTCAGGTCGACCGCCACGGCCAGGTGTGGCTCTACCTCGGCCAGTGCCAGGAGGGCGACATGCCGCTGCTGACCCTCTGCGGCACCAGTGGCCCGGTGTACCCGCTGAGCTCGATCGTCATGGCCAACGGCCCCCTCACCCCGGCCGAGGCGGAGGCCGTCCCGGTCGCGACCAGGGATACCGGAGGTGAACAGTGACCGTTGTCCTCGACCGCTGCCTCGGCCGGCCGCTGCTCACCTGCGACCAGGACTGTCCATGGCCCGTCCGCGAGCCGCAGGCGCACATCGACCAGGGTGGGTGGGGACAGCTGAACACCGGGTCCCGGGCCCACCAGTGCGAAGCCGAGGACTTCGAGGACCTGTGGCTCCGGCCCGGCGGACAAACGCCGAGCAGCCGCGGCGGACAGCAGCGAGAGCTTGTCACCCACACCTGTCCCCCGCTCGCCTGCCCGGCGGAGATAGACACCATCGGCCGCCACTTCAGCACGCGCGGCGACTCCTGCCGACAGGCCGACGGCATCACCGAACCCCACGCCTCCGCCACAGCGGTCAGGTACGCCGGACCCGCCCAGGGAACGCACGCCGCATCGCTTCCACGGCCGCCGCCCGGATCGCTACCAGCCGTCGAGAGGGGAGACGGATGAACGACTTTTCACCGCCCTGCTGCGGGCGATGACTCCTGCACGAAGGGCTCCACTGCACGGACTCGGCCTCGAGCCGCAGTCGTCCTACAGGGGCCTGGCATCACCTTGCTGTCCCTGGCGCATCACCGGCGGAGTGACCCGTCGGGAGGGACGGCCGTATTGCTTCACGATCCATCAGCGCGACCCTGAGTGTCCTGGCCGCTCTCAGGTGCCGCGATGGTTCTTCCCCGGGGGGATCCGGTGGGGAGGGCAGGGCCAGGAACGACCTGGGAATCCAGGGTCCGGGCCCTGCCACTCCATGTCTCTTCCAACGGGTGGCTGCGCCCACCGTTCCTGGGGGCTGAGCGGGAGTGGGTCCTGTTGCCAGGATCCGTGCTCAGCCGCGTGCCCCGAACGGTGTTGGGCACACTGGTCCCCCGCGTTCTCACCGCATCCGGCGCGCACGGATCGTGTCCGTGGTCCGGGAATGCGGGGGCGGGTTTCCTCACGCCCAAGGATCTCCGGTACGGCCTGGACGGTCCGATGCCCCGCACGATCGCTCTGGTCGTGCGGGGGCGGTGCCGTCCGTCGCCGGATCGAATGTCCTTGGGCGCGCCTTCCGATCGCCACCGCTGCCGCGTCGTGACGAGTGGTCTTGCGGATCTTGCCGGTCAAGGGCGCCTGCCAGTGCTGGGCGCCCCACTTCGAGGTGTAGGCGGGATCGACCGCGATGATCGTGATGCCCGTGTGGTCGGCCATCGACGTGAGGCGGGCGCGGAGTTTGCCGGTGGGCATGCCGGAAATGAGCTGCCGGAACCACTTTCGGCGACCGTGCTTCTCGCGGGTCTTCTCCGCGCCGAAGTCCAGGTCCTCGATGGCGATCGCTTTGACGCCGAGGGCTCGTGCCCAGTTCAGCAGCCGGGACAGCGCGTGCCGGACCTGGGCGTCGCGGTGGTCGGCGCTTTTGGACAGGTCGTAGGAGAACCTGCGGGGCCTGCCGACGGGGTTGCCGTGGACGTCCAGGCGCCGGGCGGCGAGGTGATCGGCGTTGGTGTCGACAGCGATCACGCCCTCGGCACGTGCCAACCGAAGCGGGATTGTCTTGGTGGGCGGGATCTGCCAGGAGACGGTCACGTACCAGCGCCCGCGCTGCACGTCATAGTGGATGCGGTAGGCCACCGCACGGTTGGCCTCAACACGCTGCGCCCACTCGTGTCCCCGGTGCGCAAAACGAACCCGCGAGGCGAGCACGTACCGGCCATGCGCCGCGTTCGCCGACGCGGCCAGTGGTGTCGGGAGCTTGATCGAGATCTCGCCATCCGGCGTGACGCGGATCGTCTCGTTCCCATACCGCTTTCCCGACTCCCCCTCGGCGGCCAGGAACCAGCGCTCGGCCTCCCAGCGCTCCCGCCACTCGACCTCGGTGAGCTGGGCGTCGGCGAGGTTGTGGCGGATTCGTGCCAGACGCTTCCCGCCCCGCACGACGCGTACGATTCCGGCTTCCCGATCCGCCCGCTCGGCGGCCAGCCGGTCCTCCAGCGTGTGCAGGCGGCGGGTCTTCGCGTGCCACTCCTGCTTGCTGCGGTAGCCGCCCGGTGCCCGCCGGCTGCCCTTCTCGCCGATCGGCAGGGACAGGCGGTGCGCGATGGTGCGGATACCGGTTTCGAGGCTTTGGATGTGGGCGAGCTGACAGCGGCGGGCCAAAGCCCACTGATCATGCGTGGCCTTGGTGATGCTGCCCGCCCAGCGCGACGACGACACCGCCGTCAACTCTCGCTTCCGCGCCGCCCACGTGCTGGTGGAATGCTCCAGTCCCTGCGCGCAGCGCACCTTGAGATCCTGCGACGCCAGCGAGCCCAGATGCGCGCCCACCAGCCGCAGCATCTTCTCGTCCTCCCGCGTGAGCTCCTTGAGCCGAGTCCGGATCGCTACACCCGACGGGCCCAGGGCAACGAACGGCTCACCGATAGGACGCAACCCCTGCTGACGCACCGAACACCCCCTCACCGGCCCCACGGATCGTCAACACCACGAACGTATCGGCCCCCACTGACAATCCAACCCCACAAGACCGACGCACCCACCCACGCAGCCACCCCCTCACTCAAATAGCTTCAGAGACGAGCAGTTGAGTACCCCACCGGAGTCAGATCCGGCCGCCGGTGAGTCGGGTCAGGGGGCCGTGGGTATGACGTGCCGCGCGACGGCCGACCGCATAGGACGCGGTGCTCACCGCGGCCAGGCCGGCGCCCACTCCGGCGAGGACGAGCTTGCGATGCGCGATGACCGTCCAGGCCATTTTCGCCGTGGCCGCGACATGGCCCGCGGTCGCGATGACCGCCTGCCGGCCCGCCTCGACGCCGGCGGCCGCGGTCTGCGTGGCCTTCGTGGTGGCCTCGGCCGAGCGCTCGGCACCGGCCTTGACCGCTGACGCCGCGTCATCGGTCATCGCCGTGGTCTTCTTCGCGGCCTGAGCAGCCGGAGCCGTCGCCTTGTCCGCGGTCCGCCGAGCCTTGGCCGCGGCCGCCCGTTTGGTACCCATGCTTTGATTCGTTGCGCCGTTCTGTTCACTCATGGACATCGCCTTGCCCCTCATTCCGGCAACAAACGCGGACGGGGAATCCGGCATGCACGGGTTCGAGGGTCACCGCGCCTGGCGCTCCGCGCCGTTCGCCGGTGCGGCGCCGCCCTCCTCCCGGATCGGTGCCTGGTGAACGATTCCCGGTCCAGGGCCCGTACGGGCGCAGCTTTTCCGGCACCGGAGGGTGTCATACGAGATAAAAGCGAGGGATTTGTGGGCGCCTCCGGTGATGTCCGACCATAGGGCCCGTCCCGGCGATCCCGGGCATCAGTTCGAAGAGAGGCGCACCACCCCATGCACGTCACCGGAACCGTCCCTCAGTCGGCTCCGGCCCCGCAGGAGACCCCAGCGGCCGCCCCCGCTGCCGAAGACACGGACGGCAACACCGGCCGGCACGCCCGCCGCTTCGGTCTGCCTGTCGCCACCGCCCTGGTCATGGGCAACATCATCGGCGGCGGTATCTTCCTGCTTCCGGCCTCCGTCGCGCCGTACGGCACGGTCAGTCTGCTCGCCTTCGGCGTCCTGACCGTCGGCGCCATCGCCCTGGCCCTGGTCATGGGCAACATCATCGGCGGCGGTATCTTCCTGCTTCCGGCCTCCGTCGCGCCGTACGGCACGGTCAGTCTGCTCGCCTTCGGCGT
>NZ_JBSFJX010000085.1:28290-37073 GCF_053598275.1 Streptomyces sp. NPDC001156
CCTGACCGTCGGCGCCATCGCCCTGGCCCTGGTCTTCGGCCGCCTCGCCGAGCGCGACCCACGCACCGGCGGGCCCTACGTCTACGCCCGCGAGGCCTTCGGCGACTTCGCCGGCTTCCTCGCCGCCTGGGCGTACTGGATCACCACCTGGGTGTCGAACGCGGCGCTCGCCGTGGCCGCCGTCGGCTATCTCGACGTGCTCATCCCGGTGAACGGCGACCGCTGGACCGCGTGTCTGGCCGCGCTCGTCCTGCAGTGGCTGCCCGCACTCGCGAACTTCGCGGGCACCCGCTACGTGGGCGCCGTCCAGCTCGTCTCCACCGTGCTGAAGTTCGCGCCCCTGCTGCTCGTGGCGGTGGGCGGGCTGTTCTTCTTCGACCCGGACAACCTCGGGCCGTTCCATTCGGGCGGCGGCAGCCTGATCGGCGCGGTCTCCGCATGCGCCGCGATTCTCCTCTTCTCCTACCTGGGCGTGGAGTCCGCCGCCGTCAGCGCGGGAGAGGTCGATAACGCGCGGCGCAATGTGGGACGGGCCACCGTCATCGGCACCACGGGCGCGGCGCTCGTCTATCTGCTGGGCACGCTGTCCGTCTTCGGCACGGTGGCGCACGACCGACTGGTGAAGTCCACCGCGCCCTTCTCGGACGTCGTGAACGCCATGTTCGGCGGCACCTGGGGCGGCTGGGCCGTCGCACTCGCCGCGCTCGTGTCGATGACCGGCTGCCTCAACGGCTGGACGCTGCTGAGCGCCCAGACCCCGTACGCCGCGGCACAGGACGGCCTGTTCCCGGCGGCCTTCGCACGTCGGCGGCGCGGCGTGCCGACCGTCGGCGTGGGTGTCACCGTCGTCCTCGCCTCGCTGCTGACCGTCTACAACTTCGCATCGGGCTCGGGCAAGGTCTTCGAGGTGCTGGTCCTGGTCACCACGTTCACGGCGACCGTGCCGTATCTGCTGGCCACCGCCGCTCAGCTCTTCCACCTCGTGTCGGGGCGGCGCGAACGGGTCGACCGTGCGCGGCTGGTGCGGGACGCCGTGATCGCGGCGGTCGCGACCGCCTTCTCGATGTGGCTCGTCGCGGGCGCGGGCTATGCGGCGGTGTACCAGGGTGTGCTGTTCCTGTTCGCCGGCGTCATCGTGTACGCGGTGCTGGCGGCCCGGCGGCGCTCAACCGCCTGAGCCGGCGCCGTGCCGGTCCGCCCGAGCGGTGGCGGACCGGCACGGCCGGCGTCACCGCAGGCCCTCAAGGCCCCGGGCCGCCGGCGCCCGTCGCGTCAGCCGCCCAACGCCCCCAGGACCACCGTCTTGGCCTCCTCCTGGACCTGACGGAGGTGGTCGGGCCCCCGGAACGACTCCGCGTAGATCTTGTAGACGTCCTCGGTGCCCGAGGGCCGCGCGGCGAACCAGGCGTTCTCGGTGGTCACCTTGATGCCGCCGATCGATGCGCCGTTGCCCGGCGCTTCGGTGAGCACGGCGGTGACCGGTTCACCGGCGAGGGTGTCGGCGCTGACCTGGGCCGGGGACAGCTTGGCCAGACGCGCCTTCTCCTCGCGCGTCGCGGGTGCGTCGATGCGGGCATACGCGGGTTCACCGAAGCGCGCGGTGAGCGCGGCATAGTGCTGGGACGGCGTCTTGTCGGTGACGGCCGTGATCTCCGAGGCGAGCAGGGCCAGGATGATGCCGTCCTTGTCGGTGGTCCACACCGATCCGTCCCGGCGCAGGAAGGATGCGCCGGCGGACTCCTCGCCACCGAAGCCGAGCGATCCGTCCACCAGCCCGTCCACGAACCACTTGAAGCCCACGGGCACTTCCACCAGCCGTCGGCCGAGGTCGGCGGCGACCCGGTCGATCATGCCGGAGGACACCAGAGTCTTGCCGACGCCCGCGGCAGCGGGCCACTGGGGGCGGTGGGCGTACAAGTAGGCGATGGCGGCGGCGAGGTAGTGGTTGGGGTTCATCAGCCCGGCGTCCGGCGTGACGATGCCGTGCCGGTCGGCGTCCGCGTCATTGCCCGTCGCGATCCGGAAACGGTCGCGCTGCTCGATGAGCGACGCCATCGCGTACGGCGACGAGCAGTCCATACGGATCTTGCCGTCCCAGTCCAGCGTCATGAACCGCCATGTGGGGTCGGTGAGCGGATTGACCACCGTCAGGTCCAGCCGGTGCTGCTCCGCGATGCGCCCCCAGTAGGCCACGGACGCTCCGCCCAGCGGATCGGCTCCGATCCGCACCCCCGCGTCCCGGATCGCGTCGAGGTCCAGCACGCTCGGCAGATCGGAGACGTAGGTGCCGAGGAAGTCGTAGCGGCCGGTGCCGGGAGCGGCGAACGCCCGGCTGTACGGGATGCGTCGTACGTCTTTCAGGCCGGCCGTGATGATGTCGTTGGCCCGGTCCTGGATCCAGGAGGTCGTCTCGGAGCCCGCCGGACCGCCGCTCGGAGGGTTGTACTTGAAGCCGCCGTCGGAGGGCGGGTTGTGCGAGGGAGTGACGACCACGCCGTCGGCGAGACCCGAGGTGCGGCCCCGGTTGTGGGTCAGGATGGCGTGCGAGACCGCCGGGGTGGGGGTGTAGCCGTCCGCGGTGTCGATCAGCACCGTCACGTCGTTGGCCGCGAACACCTCGAGAGCGGTGACCTTCGCGGGCTCGGACAGGGCGTGCGTGTCCGCCCCCAGGAACAGGGGGCCGTCGATGCCCTGCCCCGCACGGAATTCGCAGATGGCCTGGCTGGTCGCGGCAATGTGGTCCTCGTTGAACGCCGCCGCCGTCGACGACCCGCGGTGTCCGGAAGTACCGAACGTCACGCGCTGCCCCGGATCCGCCGGGTCGGGGTGCAGTGCGTAGTACGCCGTCACCAGCCGGGCGACGTCGATCAGGTCCTCCGGTCCGGCCGGCCTGCCCGCTCGTTCATGCTCCATGGCACCCACTCCTCCACATCGACCGTGCGTCCGCTCGCGATCTCATCTTCCTTCCTACCAGGGAAGGCAGTGCAGGTTCCGGCCCGGTATGCCGAATAACCGACCCCTCGTGGTTCATGTACATGAACTGTGCTCACGTGGGTGTACTGAACAGGGCTGCCGTGCAAGACTCCTTCAACTCCCTTGTCATGCTGTCGAGTTCGAGAGGTGGGAGCCAGTGAGTGTTTCCCGACGTACCGCCCAGGCGACGGCGGCCGGCGCCGCGGCTGTGTACGCTTCCTCGGCACAACCCGCACAGGCCCTCGCCACCCGGACCCCGGCACAGACGGAGCGCACGCTCCGCGCGGCGGCCGACTACGCGGTGGACAAGGTCCGTTCCGTCGCGCCGGGTGTGAAGGCCTTCCCCGTCGGTACGAAGTTCGAGAAGTGGGTGTATTCGCAGAACGGAGACTGGGTCGGCGGGTTCTGGCCGGGAACGCTGTGGCTGGCGTGGCTCTACAGCGAGGACGATGCGTTCCGCACATGGGCGCTGGAGTCCGCACAAAGACTTGCTCCCCGGCAGTACGACACCAGCACCCACGACCTCGGTTTCCTGTTCTATCCGTCATGGGTCACCGCCTGGCGGCTGACCGGCGGTGAAGCGTGGCGGGCAGGAGCCGTACAGGCGGCCGACTCGCTGATCCAGCGCTACAACCCGCGCGGCCACTTCATCCGCGCCTGGGGGGCGTTGACCGATCCGAACAACGCGGGCCGCGTCATCATCGACACGATGATGAATCTGGACCTGCTGGCCTTCGCCGGCAGTCAGACCGGAGACGAGAAGTATCTGAACGTCGCCGTGGAGCACGCGAAAACCGTCCAGCGCACGTTCCTCCGCCCGGACGGCTCGATTCCGCACGTGTTCGACTTCGACCCGGACAGCGGTGCGCCGATCGGCCCCAACACCGTGCAGGGCTACAGCCCCACCTCGTGCTGGTCGCGCGGGCAGGCCTGGGGAGTGTACGGATTCACCACAATGAACCTTTCTCGGTAGCGTCTCGCGACTCTTCGTGATCTTCATGCTCAGGCGGTGCGGCCGTGTTCGAGTTGGAGCAGGACGAGGGCGGCCCGGGCGATGCGGGTGATGGCCGCCGGGTCGAGGCTGACTCGGCGCAGGGCTTTGAAGGTGACCTTCAGCAGGGCGTTGGCGCGTTCGGCGACGCCGTGCACGCCACGGATCACGGCGTTGAACGCCTTGTCGGGCTCGGTGAGTTCGCCGCCTTTGGGTTTCTTGACCGGGTGGCGCAGGCCTTCTCCGGCGTTCTCGTAGCCGAGGTCGGTCAGGGTGGGGATGCCCAGGGTGGCGGCGAGCCGGTTCAGGGCGTCGACCAAGCCGTGGGCGCGGGCACAGGTGGTGTCGTGCTCACGTCCCGGCCGCACTGGCGAGACCCACAACGGCCAGCCGTCCGGGGCGGAGATGACCTGCACGTTGCCGCCGTGGTGCCGGTGTTTGCCGGACCACCACAGATCCGCGCCGTTGGGGCCGGGCGCGGCGACGCGGTCGGTGCGCACCACAGTGCCGTCGAGGTTGAGGTGGGTGTGGCCGGCCGCGACGGCTCGCTCCAGCGCGGTGACCAGGTCCGGGGCGTGGTCGGACAGCACGGTGAGCCCTTCGTGCAGGTAGCGGTACGCGGTCGGGCCGGAGATGCCGTTGTCCCGGGCGAGTTGGGCCATGCGCGTGCCGTCAACGAACCAGCGCAGGACCAGGACGGCCTGCTTGAACGGGCTCAGTGCGCGGGTGCCCTTGCGGGTGCCGAGCCGCTCGCGGTGCTGCTGGAGGAGCCGGGCGAGGAACTGGGCGGTCTGCCTGCTGACGTCGAGCACGGCGGTGTAGGTGATATTGGAGGGCACGTGAAGCCTCTCGGCCGGAACTTGATCTTCGCAGACCTGTTCCTACCAGGGGCTTCACGCCTCTCCGCCCCCGGTCACCCCGCTGGTCATCACACTTCGCAGCCGACTCGTTGCCGAGAACATCTCAATGTACCGGCGGACCGCGAACCGGGAATTCCTTGCCACCGCACGGAAACTCGCGGACTTCGCGGTGGGAGCGCTGAGTGCGGACTACGTCCCCGTGTGGGACTACCGCGCGCCACAGCAGCCGTACGACGTCAAGGATGCCTCCGCCGGCGCGATCATGGCATGCGGTCTGCTCGACCTGTCCGAGGCCACCGGCAGCAACAAGTACCGTGAAGTGGCCCTGCGGGTGCTCACCGCGCTGTCGGAGACCTGCCTCACGCGGAACTCGTCGCGTGCCGACGCGGTCGTGGCCCGCTGCACCCGGAACCGGCCCGCCGAGGACGGGATCGAGATCTCGCTCCCCTACGCCGACTACTACCTGCTCGAAGGCATCCTGCGCGTCCTGCGGCCCCGGGACGTCGACCGGGCGATCGACCTCTCGGCACACTGACCGGCTCTCACCGCAGCGCGCGGGGCGGCAACCACCGCCATGTCCGGACGGACCGTCACAGCATGGTGCGCATGCGCGTGATCTCGCTCGTCTGCTGGGCGATCACGTCGTCCGCCATCTCCTCGATCCGGATGTTGTTGCCCTGCGCCTTCACATCGGTGGCCATGGTGATGGCCCCCTCATGATGGGTGATCATCAGCGTCAGGAAGAGCCGGTCGAAGGCCTCGCCCTGCGCCGCATGCAGTTTCCTCAACTGCGCCTCGGTCGCCATTCCCGGCATCGCCGCGTGCTCGTGCTCATGACCGCCGGCCTTCTTCGCCTCGCCGTACGTCTCGAGCCAGCCCTCCATCGCCTTGATCTCCGGCCCCTGGGCGGCCGCGATCCGCTCGGCGAGCCGTCTGACCTTCGCGGACTCGGCACGTTGCGGAGCCAGTCCGGTCATCTCCAGGGCCTGCGAGTGGTGCTCGATCATCATCCGCGCATAGGAGACGTCCGCGGAGTTGGGGGAGTCGTCCTCCGCACGCTGCCGGGCGGCCTCCTCCGCGGACAGGGTCCGGTTCTCCTCCCCGGGCGCGCCCGGCACGATCATCGAAGGGCCGTTGGCCGCGCTCGACTTCGCGTCGGGACCGGAGGCGCACCCCCCGAGTCCGAGCACGGCCACCGCGGACAGTCCGGCCGCGACGAGTGACGCACGACGCAAGAGCACAACAGCCTCCTGGCACAGACGAGTTGAAGGACACCTTGGGAGTTCCGGCTACCGTCCTAGCACGCTTCCGCGCATTACTGATCGGAAAACTTCATTGCAAGTACGTTGCCCTCTTTTGGTATGTGCATGGTGAAGACGATACTGCGGGATGGATGAACCGTTCCGAGACGAACGGAACAAGGGAGGAAACAGTGATCCTGTTACACAACCCCCGCACACGGCGCAGACGCCTGGGCGTTGCCGCGGTCGCCACCGGTCTGCTGACCGCTCTCCTCACCACCCCGGCCACCGCGATCCCCGACCCCGGGGACACTCCGGCCGCGCACCAGCAGGTCTCCAGGAGCGCGCAGGCCGAAGCGCGGGCGGCCATCGCGAACGGCGAGATCCCCGGCCAGGACGAGATCGTCCACTCTCCCAATGTCGAGCACCTCGCCAACATCCCCAAGGACGCGCTCGCCAACTTCAATTCGGACCTGGCCTTCCAGGGCAAGTACGCCTTCGCGGGCAACTACGACGGCTTCCGCATCTTCGACATCGGCAACCCGCGCTCACCGAAGACGGTCGCCCAGGTCATGTGCCCGGGTTCGCAGAACGACGTCTCCGTCTCCGGCGACCTGCTGTTCCTGTCCACCGACTCCTCGCGCAGCGACAGCAGTTGCAACAGCACCACGCAGCCGGCGACCGAGAAGTCCTCGTGGGAGGGCATGAAGGTCTTCGACATCAGCGACAAGAAGAACCCGAAGTACGTCGCCGCGGTCGAGACCGCCTGCGGGTCGCACACCCATACACTGGTGCCCGAGCGCAGAGACGTCTACATCTACGTCTCCTCGTACTCGCCCAGCGCCACCTACCCCGACTGCCAGCCGCCGCACGACGGCATCTCCGTCATCAAGGTGCCGCGCAACGCGCCCGAGAAGGCAGCGGTCGTCGACTTCCCGGTGCTGTTCCCCGGTGAGGGACCGGACGGTGGAGGCAACCCGGGCGCGCCCACCAACCCTGGCGTCTCGAAGACCACCGGCTGCCACGACATCACGGCCCTGCCCTCGAAGGACCTGGCCGCCGGCGCCTGCATGGGCGACGGCATCCTGCTGTCCATCAAGGACCCGGCGCACCCGAAGGTGATCGACCGGGTGCAGGACAACGTCAACTTCGCGTTCTGGCACTCGGCCACCTTCAACCAGAAGGCGAACAAGGTCGTCTTCACGGACGAGTTGGGCGGCGGCGGCGCGGCCACCTGCAACGCGGCGATCGGCCCGAACCGCGGGGCCGACGGCATCTACGACATCGTCGGCAAGGGCGAGAAGCGCAAGCTCGTCTTCCGCAGCTACTTCAAGATCCCCCGCCACCAGGCGGACACCGAGAACTGCGTGGCCCACAACGGCTCGCTGATCCCGGTCAAGGGCAGGGACCTCATGGTCCAGGCCTGGTACCAGGGCGGTGTTTCCGTCTGGGACTTCACCGACTCCGGCCGGCCCGAGGAGATCGGCTATTTCGAGCGCGGTCCGCTGGCCACCGACCACATGACGACCGGCGGTTCCTGGTCGGCGTACTACTACAACGGCTACATCTACTCGAACGACATCGCCAAGGGCTTCGACGTCCTGAAGATCAGCGACCGGCGCACGGACCCGGCCGGACGGGTCCATCTGCATGAGCTCAACGTGCAGACGCAGCCGGATTACTCCGACTGACGAGAGAAAGGGCGCATGGCACCGCTCGGGGTCCGGCTCCGGGCGGGGCCACTGAGCCACGCTGCGCCGGGCGCCGGGCGCCGGGGCCGGCCTCGACGCCCAACTCGGCGACAAGCACCGGCTCGCGAGGCGCACTTCGGATTCCCCCCGGGTTGGCAACTGTTGATTCGGTTGTAGGTCACAGTGGGCCATGGAGTCCTCCACATGAGCGAGAAGGGTGACGATTGGATCTCGGCGGGGAAGGCCGCGAAGCGGCTAGGGGTTTCCACGCGGACACTGCGCCGCTACACCCTCGAAGGCGTGTTGGAGGACCGGCGTTCGCCTGGCGGCCGGCGGATCTTCCGTATCGGTGACCTTGACGCGCTGTCGCGGCGGAGGGGGCATCCTGCGCTGCCGCTGGTGGGTGGGGTGGTCCTGTACGGGCGTGTGTCGTCGCATCGGCAGTGGGTCGAGGGGGACTTGGACCGGCAGATGGTTCGGCTGCGTGAGGCGGCCGGGAGCGGATCGTGGTCGGAGAGTTCACCGACGTTGCCTCGGGGCTGTCGGACACGCACAAGGGCCTGCGGCGTGCGCTGCGGGCCTGCCAGGCTGAGTCCGTGACGACGCTGCTCGTTACCCATGAGGAGCGGCTGGCCAGATTCGGCACCGCCATGCTGGCCGAGGTCGTACTCCCGTCGTGGGGCTGCCGGTTGGAGATCGCAGGGGGTGATGAGGGGTCGGACGAGACCGGCGACGGGGACCTGGTGCGGGACATGCTGGCCATCGTCACCTCCTTCTCCGGCCGGCTGTACGGCTCCAGGTCAGCGAAGGCCCGTGCGCTGACGAGGGCGGGCAAGTCGACTGTTGAGGAAGGCCATTTGTGGGCCAGTTGGCCATGTGTACTGTTTGGATGGGGAGTTGCGAGTTGAGGAAGGAGGCTTCCTTGCATCAGGACCGCGCAACGATCGAGGAAATCCGCAAGGCGCTCGGCGGCGACTGCGAGTGGGTTACTCGGCGGCTGCTCAAGCGGAAGGGAAAGCAGTTTCCT